>JAEZHG010000200.1 GCA_023436945.1 Pseudomonadota bacterium
CCGCCAAGGCGTCCGGTATCATGCTGCTGATCGTGGCGGCGATGGTGCTGATCGATGCCGTTCGCCGCTTTATCTATGGCAGTGATCCGGGCGGCTGGACGATGATGGGCCTCGCCATCGTCGCCGCCGTTATCAACCTGATCTGTCTGGAACTGATCCGCCGCCAGAAGAGCGACGACGTGAATATGAGGGCCGCCGAGACCTTCAGCTTCAACGACTTCGCCTCCAACGGCGGCATTCTGGTCGCGGGCGGACTGGTCATGTGGCTGAACCAGTCATGGCCCGATCTGGTGGTGGGTATGGTCGTGGCCGCCATTGCCTTGAAGCGCGGCCTCGACATTCTGAAATCCGTGAACGAGACGGACTAGCTGATCACCGCCAGAAGCCGTTCCGTCAGCGGCTTTTCTCCCGGTTTGACGATATCCAACACCTTCCAGCGACCGCCTTCCTTCTCCAGCTTCACGGTCTGGCGCTTCTCGACGCCATCGACGGTGAAGATGACAGCCGCATCGGCAAAGTTGCGCTCGCCCTCGGTGATTTCCACCGACTTGAGGATCACCTCGCCGCCATTGCAGTCACAGACCGGATCGTTCTGCAGATAGGGTTTGCGGCCCGCTTCCAGCGCATTGCGCGCATCATGGAAGATCATGGCGTTCAAGGTACGCTGCATCAGCATGTCGCGGCCCGGCTGCACAGGTTCTGCGGGCGGGTTCTGATAAACCTCGTAAAGCGCCTTGATGAAGGCCTCCGGCGAGACATTGCCTGCCTCGATAGCCGCTTCACGCCCGACCAGCTTGGGCTTCGGTGGCTCGACCGGAGCTTGCGGTTCCTGCGAACAGGCCGACAGAACAGCAGCCCCCACCATCGCCAGCATAAAGCGTTTCATTGCACGGCCTCCCGCCACATCAGGTTTCAATCCTTACGGGGAATATCCACCGCCGACCTGAACCCTGCAAGCACAAGGGCCGCTGCCTTTGATGTTTTACGCAGGGCCTCTGGTCTCAATGGCTGGCGCTTGCTAAAGCCACGGCCATGACCTTTTGCGTGACCCGCACGATTTCGATTAGCCGCCCGGCGTAGCGCTCCAAACCCCGAGTTTGGAGACTGGGGCGGAACCGCCCCGCGCGCGCCGGGATCGACATCGAGACGCTTTTGATGCCTTGCGCCTTGGGCGCGGCCATCACTTCACGCTAAACTGCCACAGATTTTGCACCTTCAAGGTGCCGTGCGCTTAAGACGAAAAAGACAACCCATGTCCGACGCCGACAACACCGCTCCCGCTGGCCGCGACTATCGCGACACCGTCTTCCTGCCGGAAACCGACTTCCCGATGCGCGGCGGTCTGCCGAAGAAGGAGCCAGAAATCCTCGAAAAGTGGGGCGACCTCTATTCGAACCTGCGCGCCAAGCGTCAGGCCGAAAAGGCCCCGCTGTTCGTGCTGCACGACGGCCCGCCCTATGCCAACGGCGACATCCACATCGGCCACGCCCTGAACAAGACGCTGAAAGACTTCGTGGTCCGCTCGCAGTTCCTGCTGGGCAATGACGTGGACTATGTTCCGGGCTGGGACTGCCACGGCCTGCCGATCGAATGGAAGATCGAAGAGGAATACCGAAAGAAGGGTCGCCGCAAGGACGAGGTCTCTAAAGAAGAGTTCCGCACCGCCTGCCGCGAATACGCGGGCAAGTTCATCGACCTGCAACGCGACCAGTTCCTGCGCCTTGGCATCACGGGCGACTTCGCCCACCGCTATGCCACGATGGACTTCTCGTCCGAAGCCGCCATCGTCAAGGAATTCCACCGCTTCAAGAACTCGGGCCAGCTCTATCGCGGCTCCAAGCCGGTGATGTGGTCGCCGGTCGAGCGCACCGCGCTGGCTGACGCCGAGGTCGAGTATCACGACCACGTCTCGCCGACGATCTGGGTGAAGTTCCCCGTTGTAGGTATGTCGGACAGCCATCCGGACGACCTGCTGGCCTTCCGCAACCAGACCCCGTCGATCGTGATCTGGACCACCACCCCGTGGACCATCCCTGCCAACCGCGCCATCTCCTATGGTCCGGACATCAAATACGGCCTGTACGAAGTCACGGCCATGGAAGAGGGTCTGGAGTTCGAGCCGTGGGCCAAGGCCGGTGACCGTTTCATCATCGCCGACAAACTGGCCGAAGACGTGCTGAAGGCTGGCAAGGTCGCCACCTTCACCCGCATCTATGACATCGACCCGTCGGGTCTGGAATGCGCCCACCCGCTGGCCGAACTGGACGGCGGCTACGGCTTCTCGGTGCCGCTGCTGTCGGGTGACCACGTCACCGACGATGCCGGTACGGGCTTTGTCCACACCGCACCGGGCCACGGCGCGGACGACTATGCCGTCTGGCTGGCCCACGGTCATCGCGAAGTGCCGGACACGGTCGATCCGGACGGTGCCTACTATCCGCACGTTCCGCTGTTCGCGGGCCTGAAGGTTCTGGAAACCGAAGGCAAGAAGACCGGCAAGTTCGGCCCCGCCAATGGCGCGGTGATGGAAAAGCTGATCGAGGCAGGCAACCTCTTGGCGCGTGGCCGCGTCGAGCACTCCTACCCGCACTCGTGGCGCTCCAAGGCGCCGATCATCTTCCGCAACACGCCGCAGTGGTTCATCCGCATGGATCAGCCGCTGAAGTCCG
>JAEZHG010000226.1 GCA_023436945.1 Pseudomonadota bacterium
GCCTCCATGCGCGGCCAAAATGCTCGATCGCAGCATAGGCGAACGGGAATTTAGGGCGTCGATCCATGCTCCACCCTTCCGGCGCAAAGGGACTTTCATCGATGCTCAGATTGCCACTGCCCCCACCATGGGCACCATCGCGACTGGGCAGGATCACACCCGCAACATTCTCGGCTTCCAGAAACGCCTGCAAAACTGCGCCGCTGTTGGCCTGAGCCGTACGTGACGGCGCACGCTGTGAGCGATTGCGGTAATAGGCACGCACAGGCTCCAGCGGCTTTTCCGAAAGAACCTCTTCGTCGCTATATCGTTCTGTGAGTGCCTGCGTATTTTGCGGCACATCACGAAGCGGCCCCAGCAA
Source organism: Pseudomonadota bacterium (assembly GCA_023436945.1). Classification (GTDB taxonomy): domain Bacteria; phylum Pseudomonadota; class Alphaproteobacteria; order Caulobacterales; family Caulobacteraceae; genus Brevundimonas. Next base: position 362 of record JAEZHG010000226.1, read on the forward strand.
CACCAGCTTGCCCGCCAGCTTTCCACGCCAGTGTTCGTAATCTTCCGGCGAGGCCAGCGTCACCGCCCTAGCCTGCGCCCGCCTCACGCCTCTTGTCCCCATAGACCAGGGGCCGGCCTGCGCCACAAATGGCATGTTGTCCGGTTGAGCCATGGCAAGGCTGACGCCCGTCTGCTGCCAACCCATCACCGGCATCGGCACAGGCTCTAGCCGCACATCCTCAAGCCCGAGAGCGGACATTTTGGACAGCGCCCATTCATAGGCCCGCGCCATATTCGGGCTGCCCGTCAGCCGCGCGCCAATGCCGTCTGCCAGTTCGGCGGCGTATGTCATCGCACGGCTGTTGCTAAGGCCTTCGCGCAATATCGCCGCGACATCGACCGCCTCTCGCGAATGGGCAGACGCTGGAATGCCTGCCGTCAGAACTGCCCCACCAGCCAGCAAAAACCCGCGACGGTCCACGCCCATCTACCACTCCCCCGAACAGAACAGCGCCGCCATCGTCCCCCGACAATGACAAAGCGGTCCCCTCTTATTGCCCAAAAGCCTATCCGGAAAGCAGATTGAGCGAGGCACCTTCGCACCCCGCCCAATCCAATCGAATATGCTCTGCGCTCTAGAGCTTACGCAGCCAAAGCGACCCGCCCGAGCGGGCGAGGAAGTCAGGTGCGGTTTCCGCCACCAGATTCGGCAGGACCTTGGTCATATAGTCTGTGAAGCCAAGGAACTCGTAATGGGGGTTATCTGTCAGCAACGCCCGCAGCAGATAGATTTCATTCCACGAACGGTTCTCGCCCACGACCCAGTGGCGCGGATATTCAAATGGCCAGAAGATGTCGTGCACGTGGATCACAACGCCCTTTTTCAGGCGTGGCAGAATGTCGAAGAACTCGGTGCAGCAGTCACTGCCGGTCTTCACCACATGGGTGGAGTCGATAAACAGGATATCGTTCTCTTCCAGCGCGTCGAAGGTTTCCAACGGCGTGGCCTGAACGAACTCCTCCCGGATCGTCACCTTCTCGGCATGGTCACCGATCAGATCCTTCAACAACGCCGGATACGGCTCGATGAAGGTCATATCGACCTCATGGTCGAAGTGCATCTTGATCGTTTCCATGGCACAGGCCGATGACCATCCAGAGCCGATCTCGATCGTTCGCTTGGGCTGGAACTTCCGCAAAAACGAATAGAGCAGCAGCGCGTCCGAATAGGGGAAGGCGTTGTTATCGCTCTGATAAAGAAACTTCCCTTCATCACGCGATGTCGGGGTGAAGGGGAAGCTAGCGAAATACTGGCTGAGCTCGATCCAGTTCGCCTTGATCTTTTCGTGGCTAAGCGAAAGCCCCTTCATCTCTTTGGGCCATGCCGTGGCCTCGAGACGATCCAGATAGGCCGAGGCCTCGGTAGTGTTTACGACCGGCGAGTAGAAATGACCGGGTGGGACAAAGAGTGGTGATTCCATACCCTTGTTATATCAACTGTAAACAGACGCACCACCCAAAGCTTTACAGTTCGCGCAGCACATCCCTTGGATGCATCGTTGACGCTTGATTTTGAGAGAAAATATTTTTCACACTCACCTTGGATCGTATCATTCACCACCAAGTTTCCGCTTCGCCTTGACCACAAGGTGCTTAGGGCGTCACTGAAAGCATGGGGTACGGCTAAGGGAGCGGCCTGACAGTTCGATGATCAATCTGACATGGCGGTCGGGACGCAATCTGTGGACGCGGATTGTCGAGCGTCCGGGCCAGCAACTGCCGCCCGCAGAGACGGCCAGGCTGGTGGCCGATCTGCGCAGCATCGCCAGCCTGACATTGAAAGCAGAAGAGCTGGAATATGGCGTACTGGGTGGCGACGAAGAGCGCCTGAAGTACTGCGTCATCACCATTGTCTATATGGCCGACGGCAAGGGCCAGCCGCGCCGTCCTGTGGCGTTCAATGTGTTGTCGCTATTGGACGTGGAACTGGCCAACCGTCCGACACAGGTCATGCATCTTGGTCTTGTGATGGTGGATCCGAATGTGCGCGGCCACGGCCTGACGGCCACCCTGTATGGCCTGACCTGCGTCCTGATGTTCCTGACGGGCCAAGGCCGTCCGATGTGGATTTCCAATGTCACTCAGGTCCCTGCAGTCGCGGGTATGGTGGCCGAGACCTTCTCCAATGTTTTCCCCTCGCCTCGCCCCGATGCGCGACGCAGCTTCGAACACCTGTCGCTGGGCCGTCAGATCATGGCCCGCCACCGCGCGGCTTTCGGAGTGGGCGAAGAAGCCGGATTTGACGAAGGCCGCTTTGTCATCACCAACGCCTATACGGGCGGTTCCGACGCTCTAAAGAAAACTTTTGAGCAAGCTGCCCACCACAGGCAGCAGAAATATAACGATTTTTGCCAGCAACAGCTGGACTATGACCGTGGCGACGACCTGATCCAGATCGGGCGCATCGATATGGCCGCGGCGGGCCAGTATCTTCGCAAGGTCGCGCCGCCGACCACGGCCATGGGCCTGACCGGCCTTGTTCTCTTGATGGGGGCGCGAATGGCGCTCCTGCCCCTGATCCACTGGCTGTCGCCGAACCGTCCATGGGGCGTGCTGAGAGCTGCGAAAGCGAACTGATGACCCATTCCTATTCCGAGATGACTACCCGCAACATCGGCTTCATCACCGAGGCCGAGCAGCAGCGCCTGAAAGACGGTGCCGTCTTTGTCGCGGGCGTGGGCGGTATGGGCGGCGCGGCCGTTCAGATGCTGGTGCGGGCGGGCGTAGGCAAGATCGCGATTGCCGATCTCGACATCTTCGAGGTGTCCAACCTGAACCGGCAGCTGTTCGCCTTTACCGACACCGTTGATCGCCCCAAGGCCGAGGTGACGGCCGAGGATCTCAAGCGCATCAACCCCGAACTGGAGCTGACGGTTCTGGGGTCGGAATGGACCGACAAGCTGGATGAGCTGTGCGCCGAATACAGCGTCATCATCAACGGCTGTGACGACATCCCCGCCACGGCCCAACTCTATCGCAAGGCCAAAGAGCACGGCGCGACCGTGATCGACGCCTATGCCTCGCCGCTGCCCTCGGTCATCGTCGTGCGGCCCAATGACCCGCGCCCCGAGGAACGTCTCGGCTATCCGATCAAGGGCACCGACTGGAAAGCCATCACCGATGAACAGGCCGCCGACTGTTTCATGAAAGAGCTTGAGTGGGTGATGACCAACTCCTCTAGCCACACCCATATCGATCTGACTGCCGCCGCCGAAATGGCCGCAGGCAAGCGCAAACGGATGAGCTTTGCCCCC
>JAEZHG010000169.1 GCA_023436945.1 Pseudomonadota bacterium
CACCTAAGATAGATCAATACGTGCTCGGGGCATAAAATTTCGCGTAGGCGTTGTTTTGTGTTTGGAGAATAAGGCTAAATTGGTCCTAAGAATAAAAAATTGAGTGACATGGGGTGCAATGCACCCCAAGGAAGTAACCTTCACAGTATTAAGAGAGTTGCTGAATGGTCTGAGGCGCGGGGGAGAACGGGCCGCATCCAGTGGACCGCCATGTGGGGCGCAAGGTCTGCGAGAAGCGGATTGCTCTGGGGTACAACCAAAGTGATCTTGGTCGAGCTTTGGGGCTGACGTTCCAGCAGATCCAGAAGTACGAGAAGGGTGCCAACCGTATTTCGGCATCCAAACTCTGGGACATTGCGCGTTTTTGTAATGTCGACGTGGGCTACTTCTTCGAAGGCCTGCAGCTGAAGCCGGGCATGGCTGAAGATGAGGGCGAAGCATTCGTCCATGACTTCCCGGCCACGCGTCAAAGCATCGAGATCGGCCAGTTGGCACCGCGTCTGAACGCCCGCCAGCAAAAGCTTATTCTCGAGATGATGCGAGAAATGGTTTCGGCCAGCGACAACAGCGAAGGCTAAGCCGCTCGCAGGACACAAAAAAGGGGACACCGGACAGGCCGGCGTCCCCTTTCTTGTATCTGGCCCTAAGCCTTATTCAGCAGCGGCGATAGCCGAGGCCACAACGCGGCTTGCGGCGTGAACAACAGCGCCGATGCGCAGGGTGGCCTGAACCTGAACGTTCGAAACACCGTGCTTGCGCAGTTCGCCTTCGTGGGCGTCGAGGCAGCCACCGCAGCCGTTGATGGCCGAAACGGCAGTGGCGAACATTTCGAAGTCGATCTTATCGATGCCCGGATTGGCCAGACCGTTCATGCGCAGCTTGGCCGGCAGGGTGGTGTACTCATGGTTCTTCATGAGGTGCAGGGCGCGATAGTAGATGTTGTTCATGCCCATGATGGCCGCTGCGGTCTTGGCAGCGTTCATGGCTTCCGGCGACAGGACGGTCGCGGCCTGTGCCTCGATCAGCTTGACCACCTGCGGCACGCCGATAGCGTGTGCCGAGGCGAGGAAGCAGCCCCACTTCTGCTGGTCGGTCAGAACGGTTTCGTTCGACAGCGACGAAAGGTTCAGCGAGATGTCCTTGGCATAGGACGGGATCAGGTCACGCAGGGCGTCGAGGGACATGGGGTAGTCTCCGCTTCTGTAATGGGTTGTCGCGCATACGGCGCGCCAGGGATTTGCCCGCAGCGGGCATTGAAAAGGCGGCTTCGGTCACCCGCCGCCGCCTTTCCGAAAGCCGGAGCCCTAAGCTCCGACATCACGACCATACTCACGCGGTCGCGTATTCAGTCTGGCTTAGGCAGCCAGGGTGTCGCCGCCGACCGGACGGTTGCAAGCGCACAGCTCGTCGGTCTGCAGGGCGTCGACGACGCGCAGGGTGTCTTCCGGCGAACGGCCAACGTTCAGGTTGGTGACGTAGACGTGCTGGACGACGTTGTGCGGGTCGACAACGAAGGTAGCGCGCAGAGCCACGCCGTTTTCTTCGTCCAGGATGCCCAGTTCGCGAGCGAACTTGCCGCCGCAGTCAGCGAACTGCCAGATCGGCAGCTTGTCGAGGTCGGCGTGGTCGCGACGCCATGCCAGCTTGGTGAACTCGTTGTCGGTCGAGCCGCCCAGAACCACGGTGTCGCGGTCTTCGAATTCGCGGGCCAGCTTGGCGAAGGCAGCGATTTCGGTCGGGCACACGAAGGTGAAGTCCTTCGGGTAGAAGAAGATGACTTTCCACTTACCTTCGAACGAGTCTTGGTTCAGGGCTTCGAAAGCCGAGACACCGTTTTCTTCGTGGCTGTTGAAGCCCGGCTTTACGCCAGTGATTTTGAAGTCAGGAAGTTTTTGACCGACGCCCAGCATGGGAGGCTCTCCGATAAATTTTGTGTGACCAGTCGCGCCGTCCCGTCGGGTCAGCGCCACGATCTAGGTCTGGGCTTTCGCAGCTGCGAAGTCAAATCGATGATTTTGGCCGTAACTATAAGTTATTGTTATATCCAATAATCCCACAACCGTTGGGGGTATTTAGCGTCGCGAGCAACTGCGCATCGGCACTGTGAATTTTGCATTGCAGCGATATGTATAAGTTTAACTAAAGTTCAAAAACAGTTTTATCGATTTTCCTTTTCCAAAAACCTCCCGTAGCTATCTGGACAGTCTTAACGGGACGGTCTCCCGGGCAGGATTGAATCTGATCGTTTGGCGCTAGGCCGCGTTTGAATTCTGACTGTTCAGCCGATCGTCCGGATAGTCGCAATATTGCTGCAAAAAATAAGGTCTTCAGAATGACTCAGAACGACAAGTCGGCAGGCCAGTGCCCTGTGATGCACGGCGCGGCGACGACCTCTACGGGTGCCTCCAGCCACTTCTGGCCGAACGCGCTGAATCTCGACATCCTTTCCCAGCACGACAGCAAAACCAACCCGCTGGGCGCGGACTTCAACTATCGTGAAGAAGTCAAAAAGCTCGACGTCGCTTCACTGAAAGCCGACCTGCTCGCTCTGATGACCGACAGCCAGGAGTGGTGGCCGGCTGACTGGGGTTCCTACGTCGGTATGATGGCCCGTGTGACGTGGCACGCCGCGGGGTCGTACCGTAACACTGACGGTCGTGGCGGTAATGGCACCGGCAACCAGCGCTTTGCGCCGCTGAACTCGTGGCCGGACAACGTCAACACCGACAAGGGCCGCCGTCTGCTGTGGCCGATCAAGAAGAAGTACGGCAACAAGCTTTCGTGGGCCGACCTGATCTCCTACGCCGGTACCGTGGCCTATGAGGCTGCTGGCCTGAAGACCTTCGGCTTCTCGTTCGGTCGCGAAGATATCTGGCATCCTGAAAAGGACATCTACTGGGGTGATGAGCAAGAGTGGCTGGCACCGTCGGACACCCGCTTTGACAGCGTAGAGGACTCGTCCTCGCTGTCGAACCCGCTGGCGGCTGTCCAGATGGGTCTGATCTATGTGAACCCGGAAGGCGTGAACGGTCAGTCGGATCCGCTCAAGACCGCAGCCATGATGCGCGAAACCTTCGCTCGCATGGGTATGAACGACGAGGAAACCGTCGCCCTGACCGCTGGCGGTCACACCATCGGCAAGTCGCACGGCAATGGCGACGCTTCGGCCCTGTCGGCTGATCCGGAAAATGCCGAGCTGGAATCCCAGGGCATGGGCTGGTTCAACACCAAGGGCCGCGGCATTGGCCGTGACACCGTGGTGTCGGGCATCGAAGGAGCCTGGACCACCAACCCGACCGTCTGGGACAACGGCTTCTTCGAAATGCTGTTCAAGCACGACTGGCATCTGGTGAAGAGCCCTGCGGGCGCTTCGCAATGGGCCCCGGTCTCGATTGCCGAAGAGGACAAGCCGGCTGACGTTGAAGATCCGTCGATCAAGACCATTCCGGTCATGACCGACGCCGACATGGCCCTGAAGGTGGACCCGATCTACCGCGCCATCTCGGAGCGTTTCATGAACGACTTCGACGCCTTCTCGGACGCCTTCGCCCGCGCCTGGTTCAAGCTGACCCACCGCGACATGGGTCCTAAGACCCGCTACATCGGTCCGGATGCCCCGCAGGAAGATCTGATCTGGCAAGATCCGGTTCCGGCTGGTTCGACCGGCTATGACGTCTCGGCCGTGAAGGCCCGGATCGAAGCCTCGGGTCTGTCGACTGCCGACCTCGTCAACACCGCATGGGACAGCGCCCGTACCTTCCGTGGTTCGGACTTCCGCGGTGGTGCCAACGGTGCCCGCATCCGTCTGGCCCCGCTGAAGGACTGGGAAGCCAACGAGCCGGCCCGTCTGGCCAACGTCCTGTCGGTTCTGGAAGGCATCGCCGCCGAAACCGGCGCGAGCGTCGCTGACGTCATCGTCCTGGGCGGCAACGTCGGTCTGGAACGCGCCATCAAGGCTGCCGGCTTCAACGTGGAAGTGCCGTTCGCTCCGGGTCGTGGTGACGCTACCGC
>JAEZHG010000261.1 GCA_023436945.1 Pseudomonadota bacterium
GGGACTGGCCACGCGCCACCATACGCTCCTCGTCGATGGCTGGAACAAGAGCGTTACCCTCGCTCCATACGATCAGCTTGGCCCCTTGATCGGCGGCCTCGTCGCTCTTGGCCAGCAGTTCGTCAAACAGGCGCTCGGCCTTGGGCGAGACGGCTTTCAAGGCCTCGGCATCCAGAACCTCTCCATAGCTGAGCGGTCCCCATGTGGCCTTGAAGGCGTCCGAGTTATCGACCACCACGCCTGCCACCCTGACGGTCTGGTCGGCCTTTGAAACAGACATACGCACCGAGCCCAACGCCAGTGCCGCGATCACGCAAAGGGCATAGACAACTGCGGGGCGTGCAGCAGCCTTGGGCGCTTCCCACACGGCGTTACCGATGCTTGCGAAACTGGCGATCACCAGCGCAGGCCATGCAAGGCCCAGCACCGCCACGCCCTGAAGCAGGGCATCGAAACCATATTGCGAATAGGCCAGCGCGCCCCAGGTTCCAGCTCCCGCAAGACGGAAGCCTGTTTCCATCGCCACCCATGATACCGGTAGAACCAGCCAGCGCAGACCGCGCGGCATGACACCGCCCCAAAGCCTGTCGGCCACAAACGGCAGGAATGCGATCAGGCCAGCCGCCACCGGCACTACCACCACTTTCCAGTCATTGAATGGCAACACACCGTGCCAGCCCACATAATAGGCCAGCGCCCAGCCTGCTGCTGCGAGCGGAAGGCCGATCCTAGCGGGCGTCACACGCACAAAGCGCAGCGTCAGCAGCAGCGCCAGCCATGGTGCCACCAGCCACATGGAGTTGCCGATCATGTGCATGGCAAAGCCACAGCCCAGCAGCCACAGCGCCAGCAGTTTCAACGGGGTTTGCAGTCGGGTTTTCATCGGGTGCCTCTCGTCTGGTCGACACGCCGCATAAGTCCCTTCTCAGCGAACGACAGTTGATTTACGTCAGTCGAGCTTAGCCTTTCGCCAACCGCACCCGTTTGCCACGCCATGCCCGTTCACGAAGCGCCAAATGTCATGCGTGCCAGACTGGATTGGCCCCGTCTGGGTCACGAGCTTTTGTGGGTGGCAGGAACAGTCATGGTGCTGGCGCTGCTGCAACCCCTGGGCATCCTCGCCGATCAGGGATTGGGGGCGCGGCTGTTCTATTGGGCGCGCACGGTGGGGGTTGGCTACCTGCTGCATCGGCCCGCGCTTTGGCTGGGCGGGCGGCTGGCGCTGAAGGCTGGAAAGGCCGAATGGATCGGCTGGATCGGCGGACTGCTGCTGGCCTCCGCCCTGATGGCGCTGTGGCTTTGGTATTTCGGGCCGAGCATCAATCCGGCGCGGGCTTTTCCATCGGATGCGCTGTGGGCTGAAACAGCCGGACAGGTGCTGGTGATCAGCAGTCTGATCGCCCTGTGTATGTGGTTTATCGACAGCCTGATGCGGCAGCATCAACCGGCCCCCGTTGTCGCGCCTATTGTGCAAGAGCGCCCCCCTATCCTTGCGCGCACCCCATGGCCACTGTCGCGACTGATCGCACTGGAGGGGGAAGACCACTATGTGCGGGTCCATACCGATTACGGCAGTCATCTGGTGCTGATCCGCATGGCCGATGCGGTGAACGAGGCAGCCAGTGTGGATGGCTATAGCGTCCACCGCTCTTGGTGGGTGGCCCGCGATGCGGTGCAGGAGGCCAAGGCCAGTGGCCGCACCCTGACCTTGGCTCTTGAGGGTGGCCTTGTCGTTCCGGTGGCCCGCAGCCGAGTGGCCGAGGTCAAACGCTGGCTGGCCTAACCTGCTATTTCACCATGGCCGATCGGATGCCTTGGGAATAATCGGCTTCTGGCGGCAGTTGGCGGGCCAGTTCCGTCACCGGTGCCCGCTCGCGGATTTCGGCCAGTGGACGGTCGTTCTTGATCACGCCGATGTCGTAGAGATAGTCCTGAGTATAGCCTGACAACAGCACGCGCCAATCCATCGGAATACGGCCATCGACTGTGCGCGCCAGACGCCAGATCACGGTCGTGCAGTTGGTGGTGATGGTTTGGTACCAGCGCGGTTCGGCGGCCAGTTCATTGCCCAGTCCGACATAGGACAGGAAAAGGGCGCGGCGCTGTTCTGGCGTCAGGGTCAGGCGATAGAGCGAGACGCTTTCGTTGCGCGCATGGGTGCGCAGTTTGACGATGTCTTCCTCGGTCGCGCCGATCAGCACCAGTTCGAACTTCTTGAAGAAGCCGCCCAGTTCGGAAAACTTCTCGTGGCTTTCGCGGCGGATCTCGGCAGAGAACACCACATACTGGCCGTCGCTGTAGCCGAAGCTGATCATGGTGTGGGCGATCTTCTCGCTCTTCCATGTGGTGCGCACGAAATCGACGGTCTCGAGCTTGTCCAGATCAACCGTCTTTTCGATCCAGCGCTGTTCGGCTTCTTCCGGTGTGCGCCAGCGGAAATCGCGCACATTGGACAGCTTCAGGATCGAACCGTTCTTCTCGGCCACCACACCGCGAGAAAGCTCCGGTGCCCAGTCACGGTTTTGCAGCGGCCTGACCTGCGCCCATGCCACGGCGACCATGATGACCATGATCGCCAGCACCAGCCACGCGCGCGCCGCGCCAAGGAAGCTGGCCCACAACACGATAACGGCAATCAGCGCCGGAATGGCATAGACCCACCAGCCATAGGCTCCGAGCTGGAAATGCACCGCCATAGCCGTCCATGCGATGAACGGCAGACTGACAAACAGGCTTCCCCACGCCCAGCGGCGCTTCGTGGCAGATGATTTCAAGCAGGTCCCCTGTCAGGTCGTATGTCCAGACCTATGGGTATCATATTCCGCCCCAAGATCATCTTGTCCCGCACAACGCATCAGAAGGCGCGACTGATCCCGAAGTCTGCGGCCACGCGGCGATAATCGTAAAGCCCGACGGTCGAGCTGTTCTGCTCTACCGACACGCGGGCCGTCGGGGCAAAGCCATAGACCGTCAACTTACGCATGGTGATGCCCACCCGCGCCGATGTCAGCCATTCCTTGCGGCGCTCGGGGAACAGGAACAGACGCTCGTCGCCCAGGGTATGACGGATGGAGGTCGAGCCGAACACCGTGCCCATCGGCGTCTCGCGCCATGCCCCCAGATTGAGACCGCCCGACCATGTGGCATAGCCTGCATCGCGGGCGTCGTTGCGCGTAACCGACGCCCCGACCGACACGCCGGTTCGGGCGCTCAAGGCCCGCTCATAGTTCAGACCCACATCATAGAGCTGGCCGTTCTGGTAGGCATTCGCCTCATAGCGGGCTTCGCTGATGCTGAGGTTGGTGACCAGTTGCGAGCGCGGGCTCAGCGCACGGGTCCAGTCCAGTGCCACAGCCGAAGTGGTGGCATAGGGCTCGTTGCCGAACCAGCGCCACGTATGACCCAGCGAGACACTGATGCGGTCTTTGTCTCTGGTGTGCTCGACCCCCGCCAGCGCCGAGGCCGACAGGTCGTTGAACTCGCTGTCACGATACCAGTTGCCATAGCTGCCACCACGCGCCAGCACGGCCCAGTTCTGGCTAATCGGACGGCGGGCATAGAGCTGCACCGTGTTGCGCAGGCCTGCACCGGACTGGGCGCGGGCATCTTCCGACAGGGTTAGGGGCGCAATGATCGTATCGAGGGTGCGGGCCTCGGTGGCGCGGTTGATGTTGCTGTCAGGGGCAATGGCCACCTCGAACATCCCGCCAACCATTTTGCGGCTGCGCAGCGCCCGCGAGAAACCGTCCACCATGGCGGCGGCATCGACGGGGATGCCCACGGCCTCGGCCTGCCTCAGTTCGCGGCGGGCCTGCCCTTCCCTGCCCATGGCCGCCAGCATGCGGGCCAGTTCCAGACGCGCCACCACCGCGTCGGGCTTTTCGTCCAGCAGCGCACGGAACAGCACTGCCGCTCCGGCATAGTCGCCCTTGTCGGCCAGCATCAGGCCGTGGCGATAGCGCGCCTCGGCCCTGATATCGGCATCGTCGTCTTGGGAAAGCGCGGCATAGAGGGTGGCGGCATCATTATCCGCCCCCACCGAGCGACGGGCATCGGCCAGTTCGAACAGCTGGGCCGCCGTCATGCCTTCAAACACGTCTTGCGCCAATACTGGCTGGGCGGCAGCTCCGATCAGAGCCGCCCCCGCCAAGGCTAACAGCGGGCGATTACGCCGCCCGTTATACACTCGGGTCAACGTCGGCGCGCCACCGTCACGCCGTTAATGACCATGCTGCCTGCAAATACGTCTTCAGGCACGCGAACCCAGAACTGCCCGCCGATTTCTTCGCCGGTCGGGCCGTAGAATTTCCACGCAATATCCCCGTGATAACCCGACGGGTCGGCAAACGAGGCATTGTTGTAATTGCTCACCAGTTGACCATTGAAATCATAGCTGCCGAACGCAACCGTGTTGCCGTTCCGGTGGCCATTGAGAACCAATAGGCCCGTATAGGACTGACTGCCAAAATTGATGTCAAAGGCAGAAGAGCCCGTCACATCATACTGGTCCCCCGTGCTGCCATGGCCGCCGACGCCATAGGCAACGCCTTCATAGCGAGCCGAGCCCGTGCGGTGGTTCAGTGCGTTTTCAGGAGTTTCGAGACCATAATAGAAATGCTGGATGGTTCTGTTGGCGGGACCCTGGATGCTCGCCCGTTCCCAACGGCCCATCGACACATAGCTGAGCTTCAACTCGCTGTTGGCATTGCCAACCTTATAGAGCTGAAGACGCACATCGTGACCATCAACAGTCTTTAGATAGTCCGTGAAGTTCGCATTGGTGCCTTGAACCTTGTCGGCTTCGGTATAGGCCACCTCGGTGAGGTTATTGACAGCAGGCGCATACGAATAGGCCCCCTTGGTCTGATCGCGCAGAACACCGGCCATATGCTCGGTGCGATACCCCGTGCCGTAAATAGCGCCTGTCTCGTAATACATGGTCACACCGCCACCGCTATAAGTCTGGGGGGTGATGATGTTGGCAAGGTTCAGGTTCACACCCGACTGGCCATTGCTCTTGCCCGTAAAGCTGCCGACGGCGCTGTCACCGTTAGCATTACGCGTCGCAAAACTGGCACCGATCTCTTGGCCCTCAGGACCAAAGAAGCTGCCATTCAGGTCACCCGTCGTGGTGCCAAAACGCGTTTTGACTACAGCCAAACCACTGAAATTACCGCTACCGCTGGTGAGATAACCCGACGAGGTCAGGTCCATGCCGCCGCCGGTGAACACATTACCCGTAAGCAGTTCATACTCGCTCATCTGGGATTTGACGAAGAACTCGCCTCCCAGAAAATCGACCGAGAAATATCCATCGCCTTCAAAAACGATAGGCGTGGTTGCGACCGTCGAAGCGACGCCGAAAACGTCAATGGCATATTGAGCCGTGCCGGTTTTCGGGGTGCCCGATACGGGGGTGCGCTGGCCATATACGAAGGTGCTGAACGTATCTTCCTGCACCTGATTGGTGACGGAATAGCGCTGCCAATAGCCCAAACCGACATATTTGTTGCTGGCACCGCCACTGTAAGGCGTCGTGACCAGCGTCAGGAGTTGACGGCCCGTCGCGGAGTTACCTGTCTCATAGCGGACCTCGCCATTGGCATTGGACGTTACATCGCCCGCGCCAAAACTGGCGCTCTCGCTACCAAGGCTGACCGTGTATCGCTTTGAGGCCGCATCATAGGCGACGCTCAGTTGCGCGTTCTGGCTCGAGGCGTTCATCACCTGACCTTGAGCGAGGTCAAAGTCTGCGTTCTGGTTATTACCGATCGCCTCGAAGGTCTGGTCCGAGGTCAGATTGGCAATGTCGAACGTCGCAGGAGGCGTCGTGGGCAGAGGGACGATGGGTGCAGGGCTGCTACCGCCGCCGCCGCCACCACCACCGCAGGCCGCAAGAAGAGCCGCGCAAGCAACGAGACAGGCAGACGTATAATAGCGCATGGTTCCCCCAACCATATGATTTGACATTAGCTTTGCAGGAATCGCGTTGGACTAACAATAGAAAAAGGCGGCTCCTTAACAGAAACCGCCCTTATTCTCTGGATTATACTGAAACTCAGGCTGCCAGAGTTTCTTCCTGTGCGGCGGCGGCGGTGTTCGCGGCACTGATGACAGCACGGGCCGAGGCCGTGGCGACGTCGCTATCCATGCCGAAGCCATAGATAATCTGCCCGTCAGAGGTGCGGCACTGGACATAGGCTGCGGCCTTGGCATCGCTGCCCGAACCGATAGCGTGTTCCTGATAGTCCACGATCTCGAACGACGGACCGCCCGCTTCGCGCATACCGTCCAGCAGTGCCGAGATCAGGCCGTTACCGCGACCCGAAATCGACTGCACCTTATGGCCGATCTTCACATCGCCAGTGAAAACGCGCTGGCCGTCGCTCTTGGCGATGCCCTGCTCGGCAAAGGTCATCAGTTCGAACTGCTGCGGGCCTTCGACGCGGTAGGTCTTCTTGAAGGATTCCCAGATGTCGGCGCTGGTCAGTTCGCGGCTGGTCTCGTCGGCCAGTGCCTGCACGGCGCGGCTGAAGTCGGCCTGCATGGCCTTGGGCAGTTTCAAGCCCTTGTCCTGTTGCAGCACCCACGCCATGCCGCCCTTGCCGGACTGCGAGTTCACGCGGATGACCGCCTCGTAGCTGGCACCGATATCAGCAGGGTCGATCGGCAGGTAAGGCACGTTCCAGATCTGGTCGTTGCGCTTCGCCTGCGCCTCGAAGCCCTTCTTGATCGCATCCTGGTGCGAACCGGAGAAGGCCGTGAACACCAGCTCGCCCGCATAGGGGTGACGCGGATGGACGGGGATCTGATTGCAGTATTCCACCGTCTGGACGATCTCTTCCATGTTGGAGAAGTCCAGCTCTGGCGAGACGCCCTGCGTGTACATGTTCAGCGCCAGCGTGACCAAGTCCACATTGCCTGTGCGCTCGCCGTTACCGAAGATACAGCCCTCGATACGGTCAGCACCGGCCATCAGGCCCAGTTCAGCCGCCGCCACGCCCGTGCCACGG
>JAEZHG010000175.1 GCA_023436945.1 Pseudomonadota bacterium
AGACCACTCCGCCCTCGCCGTCCTGACCGCCAATGCGATAGCCGACAGCGCGAATGTTGCCATGCGCCTGATCGAAGGTGACAACCGGCACCGTGCCGCCAGCCCCGTCCACCGCCCAGCGCGTGCCGTGCGGCGGGATCAGATTGGCCTCGGCAATGGCCGGATAGTTGTTCTGGAACTCGAACACATAGCCAAAGCGGCGCATCAGCGAGTTATGCGTCGCCTCGTCCAGCCAAACAGGAATGCGCTTGCCGCCCTGAATGAAGAAGACGCGGATATCGTCGATGCCGTGAGTCTGGTCCGCGTGATCGTGGGTATAGAGGACAGCGTCCAGATGGCGCACATTCGCCATCACCATCTGCTGGCGAAACTCTGGCGAAGTATCGACCACAACATTGGTGACGCCTTCCCCGCCGATCCTGCGGAACAGGGCCGAGCAACGGGTGCGACGGTTCAGCGGATTTTCCGGATCACACACACCCCAGTTGCCATCGCCACGCGGCACACCGCCCGACGATCCAGACCCCAGAATGACGACTTCCAGTTCATCCGACATGATTACGGCCTCGGAATTTCGTGGAACAGACCAAAGAAGGCATCGGTGGTCAGTTGGTCAGCCTGCTCCGGCGACCAGCCACGGATTTCTGCCAGCTTGGCCAGCACATGGCTGATATAGGCCGGCTCGTTACGGCGGCCACGATACGGGATCGGTGCCAGATACGGGCAGTCTGTTTCTACGATAATGCGCTCGTTCGGCATCTCGCGAATGACCTCTCGCACATCCTCGGCGGCCTTGAAGGTGGCAATGCCGGATACCGAGAACCAAGCCCCCAAATCCGTAGCGATTTTAGCTAGTTCCATGCCACTGGTGTAGCAGTGCATGAGGAATTTGAACGGCCCGACAGCCATCTCTTCCTTCAGAATTTCAGCGCAGACCTCATCAGCCTCACGGGTATGAACGATCAGCGGCAGACCCGTCTCGCGGGCAGCAATAATGTGCTGACGGAAAACCTGGGCCTGAATATCGCGAGGGCTTAGATCGTAATGGAAATCCAGACCGCACTCGCCGATCCCCACCACACGCGGGCGTTTCGACAGCTCGATCAGGTGGTCCGCAGTCAGATCGGCATAGTCCTTGGCCTCGTGCGGATGGACGCCCACCGTGCACCAGATATCCGGATGCGCCAGGGCCAGACCATGCGTCGCCTCGAAGGTCGACAGCTTGTCCGAAATCTCGACCATCATCTGCACACCGGCCTCACGGGCGCGGGCAATCACCTCGTCGCGGTCCTCGTCGAACTGCGGGGCGTGAAGGTTGACGTGACTGTCAATCAGCATGGCTCAGTGTAACGCTTTCGTCCGCGCGATGTCCGCCAGTGCGCCCAGCAGCACATCGCCCTTATCCATATTCAAACCGGCAGCACGCTCCGGCAGTTCCGACAGGCGGCCCCAAAGTTCGGCCCAGCGCGCGCCCTCACGGCCACCTGTATCGGCGGCATGGCGCTTAACTGTGGCGATCAAACGCTCCATCAGCGCCTCGAACTTCGCCGCACCGTCCGCGCCACGGAAGCTTCCGGCGATATCCAGCTCTTCCTTACGGTCCAGCCCCGGCCCTTCGATAATCATGCGGGCCAGTTGGTCCATTTCGAACAGAGGACCCGACGCAAGGCTCAGCGCCGCACCGGGCGAACCTCCCGCCATTGCGGCAGCATTTTCGGCATCTTCCCACGACACATGGGACTTGCCCTGAACAAGCTCTGCCAGCCTGGCTTCAGTCCAGACGGGGAAACTCAAACGACGGCACCGCGAACGGATCGTCGCCAGCAAACGGCCCGGTGCATGGGTCACAAGAAACAGGACACCGCTTTCAGGTGGCTCCTCAAGAATCTTGAGCAAAGCGTTGGCAGCATTGACATTTAAGTCGTCGGCAGCGTCGATGATCGCCACGCGGTGCTTGGCCTGAGACGGGCTCTTGGAGAAGAAATCCGGAAGCTGGCGCGCCTGATCGACCGAGATGGCTTTTTTGGTTTTGCCACCCTCGACGATACGTTCCAGCACCAGAAGATCAGGGTGCGATTGTGCCGCCACCAGCTTGGACACCGGATCATGCGGCGATGCACCCAACGGCCCACGCGAAGAATCAGCCTGTGCGCCCAGAAGACGACGCGCGGCGCGATAGGCAAAGGTCGCCTTACCAACGCCCTCAACACCACACAGCAGCCATGCATGGTGCAGGCGGCCACGGTTCAGGGCGTCAATAAAAGCTTCTTCCGCCTTGAGGTCGGGAACAAGGTCGTACCGGTCTCGCGGATGCTCGCTCAAAGCAGCCGCTCCTCCACCACGGCCCACAGCCGCTCGGCAACTTCCTCAACCTCGCCCGTAGCGTTCAACACCACGCAGCGCTCGGGATGACGATCGGCCACAGCAAGGAAACCTTCGCGAAGCTTTTCGTGGAACTCCAGCCCCTTGGATTCGAAGCGCGTCTCGAAAAGACCGCGACCGAAGGCGCGCTCCAGACCCACCTCGACCGGAATATCGAACACAACCGTCAGGTTCGGCTGATTGTCGCCGACAACGTGCTTGTCCAAGGCTTCGATCAGGCTTTCAGGCGCACCGCCGCCCGCGCCCTGATAGGCACGGCTCGAATCAGCAAAGCGGTCGCAGACCACCCATTGACCATCCTCCAGCGCAGGCAGAATCTTGCGCTCCAGATGGTCCGAACGGGACGCATACATCAGCAGCGTTTCTGTACGCGCTGACCAGCGTTCAGCATCGCCAGACACGGCAATAGCCCGAATTTCCTCGGCTCCGGGCGATCCGCCCGGCTCCCGCGTCTGAACGACGTCGATACCACGCTCACGCAGGCGCTCAGCCAGCAGGCGCGCCTGCGTGGTCTTACCGGCACCTTCGCCGCCCTCGAATGTAATGAATTTGCCTCGCACGGCACGCACAATGGCGGCGCCCGCGACGGAAGTCACCCCGATTCAGTCGGCTATCAACAAGGCATCCGCAAAACCGCGTGCAATCACCGCCTGACGCGCGGCCTCGGCAGCCGCCTGACTGCCCCACGGACCGGTCACGACACGGTAAAGCGTCCGACCATTGCGCTCATAGGCCTCGACCGTGGCCGTGCCGCCCAGACGACGTGCGACACCTTCCGCAAAGGCCCGCTCGTCAAAGCTGATGACCTGCACACGATGCGTCGCAGCGGGCACCACTGCAGGTGCCGGAGGCGGCGCTGGTGGATAGATGGGGGCCTGAACTGGCGGTGTTGTTTCGGGCAGAATGGGCGGTGGAGACAGCGCAGGCGGAGTTGCAACAGGCGGTGGGGTAACTGGTGCCCCGGCAACCAGCGGCGCATCACGCGGCGGCATGACCGGTGGCAATGGCTGCTGCGGGATCGGAACATCGCGACGCGTACGCGGATAGCTGGTGGGTGTTCCTGCATCGGCGCGCGACGGCGTCTGACGGCGCGTCTGCGTTTGTGGCTGAGACGGTCTTGGCTGGTCGCGCACCACTTCATTATAGGGACGCGCCGTGCCCGAGTTTTGAACAGGCGCAGGGGCTGGCGCGGCCTCGGCTGGCTGACGCGAAGCTCGGCTACCCACATCGGCCAGACGCATACCGCCGCCCGATTGCGGCGCACGGCCCGCATAGCGCACCCTTACCTCGCCCACGCCCTGGTTGAGAAGGCCAAGTGCTTCGGCGGCCCCTCGGGATAGGTCGATAATGCGATTGTCCACAAACGGTCCGCGATCATTGACGCGCAACAGCACGCGCCGCCCGTTCGCCAGATTGGTCACCTCGACCATGCTGGGCAGCGGCAAGGTCTTATGCGCCGCCGTGAGAGCGTTCATGTCAAAGCGCTCGCCCGTCGAGGTCGAGCGGCCATGGTGGTATTGTCCATACCACGACGCCATGCCCGTCTCGTCATAGTTGGGCTGTTCGCTCGGACGATAGGTGCGGCCACGTATCGTGTAGGGTCGCATGGTCCCCGATACGAACGGTGCCGGATTATTGACCGTCGGGATATCGCGGGGCGCAGCTCCCCCCTTACCTCCCGATGTTGCACAGGCCGACAGGGTCACAACGGCCGACAACATCAGGACACTTCGAAGCGCACCCATTCCGACGGGGCGCGGCTTCACAGACACTGAAAGCGGGAGAGATACCGAGAGCATGCCACCATCATGCCCGCCGTAAACTTCCGGTTTGGTTAACGCGCGTTAGCTGTTTTACGCTTGAGACAGAGACACATTTCCCGCTAATCACTCCTCCTCCCTAGCGAGTCGCCGCTGACTCGCACCCTTGATCCAAGGTTCGGGGCCTCGGCGCCTTCTAAACGCCTGACGGAAGAGTGGCCGAGCGGTTTAAGGCACCGGTCTTGAAAACCGGCGTAGGTGAGAGCCTACCGTGGGTTCGAATCCCACCTCTTCCGCCATCTATTCACCCGCTAAAGCGGGCTATGCGGAACACCCGCAAATACCCTCGACATTACCGCCACTTGCACAGCCCGCTTGGGCTATTTGCCGTCTCTGGAGACGGCTGCTGGCGTAGGTCTGGCCCTCATTCTCCCGCCCGTCTCCGTTTGCCCGCAGGCGCTAGGGTTTGGCGTGTCCTTTGCCTGTTAACAGGGAATAACAGGGAATATCGCCTGTGTTTTGACAGGTGGAGCCTGACGTCAAATGCATAAAACCCCGCCGTAGCGGGGCTTTTCATAGTGCGCAGCTCATTTCCCTTACAAATTAACAGGGAAAATAAAACGGCCGAGCAGGGAATAAATCGGCCGTATCAGGGATTTAAATCACGCTATCAGCGAATGGATTCAGCTCATAAACATGGCCCGCTGATCGTCCCAATCGAGCGGCACATCCTGCCTCATGACGTTTTGCAAAGTCAGACGCTCGTCGGATACGCCCTCAAGGATCTTGGCCTTGATCTCGGGAGCCAGGAACGCCACCCGAAGCATGCGCGCGGCATAGGTGGAGTTGATGTCTTCAGCGCGGGCCAAGTCTTCCAGACGGGTCACCTCTCCATTTAGCAGTTTGCGCTTCCAGGCCTCAGCCCTGACCAAGGCGGAGCTGAGCGCGGGATCCAGATTGCGTTTGATGATGGCCTCGGTGCCATTGGGGCCCAGCACGGTCAGTCCGCCGCGCTTGGTGATCTGGATCGGACAGAGAATCACCGGTTGGTTCTGCTCCTGATCCAGTTGCGCCAATCGCATCTTTCCCGCATCGCTGATGGGGCACTCGGCTATGCGCGCCGGGTCCAGTTTGATCTTCAGCCTCTCGCGCTGGACCTCGATACGGTCAATCACATCGCGCACTTGATCCCAGTTTGGCGATGTCGTGGTCTCCAGCAAGGGAGTCACCGCCTTGAGCACGGCCTCTTCAATCACCGGCGCAGGCACACGTGGATGCACACCCGCTTCAGACTTGCGCCCCTTCTGAACCGCCGTTGAGACATAGTACCGATAGGTCGCCCCGCCTTTTCGGCTGGCATTAACCGGCGACATCACCTGCCCTGCGCTATCAAAGATCAGGCCACTTAACGGTGCACCCGTATGGTTGGGGCGGGCCTTCCCCGGTTTGCGGGTGCGGCGGGTCTCATCGAGTAGGGCCTGCACCGCGTCGAAGGTCTCGCGCGAGATGATCGCCTCGTGCTGACCAGGGTAGGATTCGTCCTTGTGCGGGATCTCGCCGATATAGGTGCGGTTACGCAGCAGGTAGTAGATCGCCCCGCGCTGTAACGGCCCGCCACCGGTTTCTACCTCATGGCGATTGACCCAGCGCTTGGCGCAGATGCCCTTGGCTGAAGCATCCTTGACCATCTGGTGCACCGACTTCACCTCCAGATAGCGGGAGAACATCCAGCGCACGGCTTCTGCTTCTTGTTCGTTGATCTTTAGGGTTCTCCCGTCAGGGTCATAGCCCAGCAGCGGGGTGCCTCCCATCCATAGCCCCTTCTTTTTGGAGGCCGTGATCTTGTCGCGGATCCGCTCCCCGGTCACTTCGCGCTCGAACTGGGCAAAGGACAACAGCACGTTCAGCGTCAGCCTGCCCATCGAGGTGGTGGTGTTAAAGGCCTGGGTGATGCTGACAAAGCTGGAGCCGGTCCGGTCCAACACTTCCACAATTTTGGAGAAGTCGGCCAATGAGCGGGTCAGGCGATCCACCTTATAGACCACCACCACATCAATCCGCTTGGCCTCGATGTCTGCTATCAGCCGCTTGAGGGCCGGACGCTCCATCGTCCCGCCCGAATAGCCCCCATCATCATAGTTCTCGGGCGACAAGGTCCAGCCCTCACCCGCTTGCGAGAGAACATAGGCGGCGCAAGCATCGCGCTGGGCATGCAGGGAGTTATAGTCCTGCTCCAGCCCCTCTTCGGTGCTCTTGCGTGTATAGATGGCGCAGCGGATGGTCTTGGTTTGCATCAGACCTGATCCTCGCGCAGACCAAAGAAGCGCGGCCCGTTCCAGCGCGAGCCGGTGATCTCACGGGCAATTGCCGACAGGCTCTTGTAGCTTTGCCCCTTCCAGACATAGCCACCTTCAACCACCTCGACCTGATGGCGCTCGCCTTGCCATTCGCGCTGAAGCAGAGAGCCCGTCTTGAAGCTGTGGGCTACCACGGTGGGTTTGGAGCCCGTGCGATGTCGCGCGGCCAGTTGTGCCAGGCGCTTGTCCAGCGGATGCGATACTCCTTCATGCTGCAACGGTCGGCCAGCGCCCTTCGCATAAGATCGGTCGATCGCAAGGATGGCGGTTCGCCTAAACGCTCACGCCAAACCTTGCGTACCTCGTCGAGCGTCATGGTCGCCACTGCCGCAACCAAGGCCTTGATCTCGCTCATTGGGCCACCTCGGTCTTCATCGACCAGTAGCGCGTACCTTCATGCTGGTGGCTTTGGACAAGATAGCCCTTTTTGCGCAGCACGCCGGCGATTGCGCCTCTGACCGAATGCGGCTGCCAGCCTGTGGCAAGAGTCATGGCCTTCATGGTGACCCCGCCCTCTTGCTGCAGAAGAGTGACTAGTTGTGCCTGTTTGCTCGGTGCCTTTGCAACCGGTTGCGGCTCTATCTTGTGGAAGGTCAGCATGGTGTTCCTCAGATCATCTGGAGCGGCTTGCCCCTACTGATCCGAGCCCGGCTTGGCCGGGCGGAACACCTACACTAGCGCTCCGATTGCAGCGCTAGTCCACCTATGTTCAAAAAGATTTTGCCAGCCCCATTGCCAAAGCTTGGGCCGCTTCCCAGCTGTGCCGTATCGGGCTGTACTTGAAGCCATGACCATAGACGCCACGCAGCCGGTGTTGCCAGCCTGCCGTCGCAATATCCCCCTCCATCCTGCTGAGAATGCACGCGATGCCCGCTTTGCGGGTGTGCGCTCTCACGCCTGTATCCAAGGATCCTCACCATGACCTCCGAGGTAGACCACAAGAATGATATAAACACCCCGCAGCTGCCCGCCTCCATCCAGCTGTCGATCGAATATCTGCCGATCACGGCCCTGATTGCGGAAGGTCGCAAACTCAAACTCCACAAAGCCTCCGACATCACCGCCCTAGCCAAGGCCATCGAGGTGTTCGGCTTTCTGGTGCCGGTCCTGATCGATCAGGACAGCAAGATCATCTCCGGTAATGGCCGTCTGGAAGCCGCCCGCAAAATGGGTCTCCAAGACGTTCCCTGCATTCGCATCCGCCACCTTACACCCGACCAACTGCGGGTCTTCCGCATTGCCGAGAACCAGCTGGGCCAGCTCGCCGGCTGGGATACCGAGGCGCTGGGCCTTGAACTGCAGGACCTGTCCAATATCGACCTTGGCTTCAGCCTTGAGGTGACCGGCCTGTCTTCTGCCCGCATCGACAGCCTGATCCTGGAAGGGGATGGCGGCGGAGAGAATGCCGACACCCTGCCCGATCGCCCCCATGAGCCGGTCAGCCGCCTAGGGGATCTGTGGCTGCTCGGTGATCACCGGCTTTACTGCGGCGATGCCACAGCGCCCGAGACCATGGCTGCCTTGTTGCAGGGCGATGCGGTGCGAGTGGTGGTCACCGATCCGCCCTATAATGTCGAGGTCGCTGGCCACATCACCGGCTCGGGCAAACACGACGAGTTCGTCATGGCCTCTGGCGAGATGAGCGATGACGAGTTCACACAGTTCCTGACCAAGGTCCTCCTTCGCTCCAGTGAAGCGCTGGTGGAGGGCGGTCTTTGCTATTTCTGCATGGACTGGCGTCACATGGCCCACACCCTGGCCGCTGCCAACCATGCAAAGATGGAACTGCTGAACCTGATCGTCTGGGACAAGACGTCTGGCGGTATGGGCAGCTTTTATCGCTCGCGCCATGAACTGATCTTCCTGTTCCGCAAATCAGGCGCTTCGCACCTGAACCGCGTGGAACTGGGCAAGCATGGGCGTAACCGCGCCAATGTTTGGACCTATGAAGGCGTCAACGGCTTTGGAGCCAAGAAGGCCAAGGCCCGCGAGATGCACCCCACAGTCAAACCCATGGCTCTGATCCGTGATGCCATCCTTGATAGCTCCAGCCCCGGCGATGTGGTGCTGGATCTGTTTAGCGGCAGCGGCACCACAATCATCGCCTCCGAAGCCAGCCGTCGTCACGGCCGCGCCAGTGAACTTGATCCACGCTATGTCGATGTCGGGGTCATGCGCTGGCAGGACTATACGGGCCGTGCTGCCATCCTGGCCTCCACCGGCCAGACCTTCCAGCAGGTACGCCATGAGCGTGAACAGCAGCCGCAAGCCCAACCGCAGTTGAGCGTGGTGCCGAGCGAGCCAAGGGCAGACACGCCTGCTCCTGCCCTTCCCCAACCTCGTGTGCGTGTTCGCACCCGGGCCTTGGCCGCGTGATGGGAGTGATGTGTCATGTCCCATGCCCTCACAGACTATGCGGTCGGCTTTGCAAGGCCGCCCAAGGCCCATCAATATACCAAGGGTCAAAGCGGTAATCCCAAGGGCCGTCCCAAGGGCTCACGCAATATGGCCACCCTTCTGCGTGAAGAACTGGATCGCAAGGTTGCCGTCACCGTCGATGGCCTGACCAAGAAGATGTCCAAGCGTCAGGTGGCCGTGCGCCAACAGGTCGATAATGCCGTCAAAGGTTGCCCCAAGGCATTCCAGACCCTGCTCAAGATCGAGGCTGAAGGCCCCTCTTCGATGCTGGAAGAGACCAAGGCGCATCGCCCCAGCGAGATCCAGCCCTCCGACTATGACGAGATCATCGACGCCTATGTGGCCGATCTCGTCTCTTCATCGGGTGACGGGGGTGCATCATGAGTGCGCTTCCCCTACCCGCCGATATCATAGTGCACACCTTGGCCAGGCGCGAGTTCGAGGTGTTCCTCGAACTCGTGTTTCATCACCTGAACCCCGACACCCCGCTATCGCGAGGCTGGTACCTGTCGGCCATGTGCCAAGCTTTGCACGAGGTGGCCC
>JAEZHG010000035.1 GCA_023436945.1 Pseudomonadota bacterium
TCGGCCACCACGCGCTCGGCCACGCTATCGACATGCTCTTTCAGGCCCGGCGGCGCGATCAGCAGCATGTCCTTGATGGCCGAGCGGATGCTGCCAACAGGCAGCGGAATGATGATCAGACAGACAATGGCCAGCACGGCAGGGTCAATATAGGGGCTGATCCATTCTAGCCCCGTCCCCTGCACCAACAGGCCGCCGCCAAAGGCCAGCAACAGCGCCGAGGTAATGCCGCCCGACATGATCCAGGCCTTGGCGTCGAGGCTGAGAAACTCTGACTGCACGGTCTTGTTGGCCCTGAAGTTAATGAAGGCCATGGTGAAACAGATCACCGCCGTGATCGCCGCATAGATGGTGGCAAAGCCGAAATCGATCTCGCGACCGCCCAGCAGCAGGCTGTTGACCGCATTCAGCAGGGCATAGATCGACACCCCTATCAGCAGCATGCTGTTCAGCACCAGAACCATCGGTTCCAGATGCCAGAATCCGACACTGAACCGGTTCAGCAGCCCACGCGGCATGGGCTCATAGTTGGCGTAGCGGTTGATCAACTGCACGACCATCAGCGACACGATGGTCATGACAGCGTCCAACAATGAATAGACGCCGTCAAAGGTGATGGAGAAGGATCGCGCGACGATCCCCAGCAGAACCCCCGCCAGGGCCACCAGCAAGGTGGCACCGATGGACAGCTTCAGAAGCTGGGACTCGCTTTTCAGCGACAGGTCGAGGCGTGACATGAAAAGGGGAACTCCGGACTAATCCCCTGAACGTCCCCCTTATGAAACAGGTTCCTAGGCGGTCAGGCGGGCGTTTTTGCGACGTGCTGCCGCCACCGTCAGGAACAGCGTCGCCCCGATAGCGCACAGGGCAATGATCATCGAGCAGAAGACCGTCACCGCGATATTCAGACCCCACGCATCGGCCATCAGGCCCGTGCCGATCATCGGCAGGATCGAACCGCAGTAGCCAACAGCCCAGAAGGAAGCCGTAAGCGAGGAGCGGTTGGTGTTGTCGGAAATCAGGTTCACCACCTGCGCCCCTGCAAACATCGAAGAGCCGTGACCCATGGCCGCCACCACGACGCCAAGGCCGAAAAGAACCGCAGAGCCAACATTGAGATTGACCATCAGGATGGCATTGCTGATCGCCAGCAGGGACAGGCCCATCATGGCGGCCTTGAAATAGTGCATCCGCTTCAGGGCAATCTGGGTCAGGCACGACCCGACCAGCATCAGGGCAATACCACCGCCCGAAACCAGCGGGCCGCCCAGACCCAGCACATTGCGCACGATGCTCGGGGCCATCGACACATAAAGGCCGAACACGCCGAAGGTGATGAACGGCAGGATGGTGCCAAGCGCGAAAGTCACACCATCAGAGCCTTTCGGCCACGCCAGTTTCGGAAGGAAATCGCCGATGGTCACGCGGCTACGCAGTTCCGACCATTTCACCGACGGCTCGATCCGCCACATGATCGCCAGACCGACCAGCACCATGACCAATACCGGAATATGGACAGTGACCAACGGCAGCGGCACCCACTGTCCGAACACGCCCCCGACGACGGGGCCCAGCCCGAAGCCACCCGCCACCATCAGACTGCCCTTCAAAGCCACGTGCGGGCGCTTGTGATCAGGGGCCAGAATGTTCAGACCCGCCACGCCTGACGAGGTCGCCATGGTGCCCGCCACACCCACCAGAACACGGCCGATGGACAGCATCACCATCTCCTGCGCAACCATACAGATCACACTGCCGACCAGCGCCAGAAACAGCGAGATAATCAGGGTCGTGGCAAAACCGATACGGTCACCCAGCCGCCCCAGAAACACCAGCCCGAACAGCGCGCCCAGCATATAGATGACATAGACATTGCTGATGTCGCCCGCGCTCAGTCCCCATTGGTCTTGATAGATCGGATAGAGCGGGCTGATCAGCGCCGTTCCCATCAGGGTTGCGATCATAGACAGACCGACGCTGTGGCGCGGGTGGAAGGGCGAACCCTTGGGCATGATTTTCCGATCCGGGGAGGACGTGGCTTAATAAGATACGCTGCCGCTTATCTGCCCCCCGTCCGTGAAATCAAAGCCCCTGACAAAGAAAAAGGCGGGGGATCACTCCCCCGCCCTGTTCCTTATTGCGCGGCCTGCGGCTTCAGCCAGCGGTCGAGCCAGGTGGTCATTTCATAGAGGGTGTGACCCACGCTCTCGCGGGCGCGATAGCCGTGGTCCTCAAGCGGAAGGACCACATAACGGGCGGTCGCACCGTTGCCCTTCAGCGCAGCATAGAAACGCTCCGACTGGATCGGGAAGGTGCCGGAGTTGGCATCGGCCTCGCCGTGGATCAGCAGGATCGGCTCGTTCACCTTGTGGGCATAGGTGAAGGGCGACATCTGGTTATAGGTCTCGGTCGCTTCCCAATAGGAGCGTTGCTCGGCTTGGAAACCGAACGGCGTCAGGGTGCGGTTATAGGCACCAGAGCGCGCGATACCGGTCTTGAACAGATCGGTGTGCGCCAGCAGGTTGGCGGTCATGAACGCACCATAGGAGTGGCCACCCACAGCGATACGCTCGCGGTCCGCAACACCCATCGACACCACGGCCTCGACCGCAGCCTCGGCACTGGCCGACAGTTGCTCGATATAGGTGTCGTTCGGCTCGGCACCGTCGACGCCGATGATCGGCATGGTCGGGTTGTCGAGGATTGCATAGCCCTGCGTCAGCAGGAACAGGTGGCTGGCCGCAGACGGACGCACGAAGCGGTTGGATTGATCCACCACCTGCCCTGCCACAGCCGCATCGGTGAACTCTGCCGGATAGGCCCACATCAGCAGCGGCAGAGGACCGTCGCGGTCCTTGTCGTACCCTGCCGGAAGATAGAGCGTACCCGACAGCTGGACGCCGTCCTTACGGGTATAGGTGATCAGTTGGCTCGAGACATCGGCCAGTTGCGGTGCCGGATCCTTGAAGTCGGTCAGGCGGGTAACATTGCCCGACAGGTCACGGATTTGCAGGTTAGCCGGCTCGGTCTTGGTCTGGCGATAGGTGACCAGACGCTGGCCCTCGTCATCCAGAAGGCCCACGACGGTCTCATACTCGCCCTGCGCCGAGCGCCACAGGCGGGTGGTCTCGCCGGACGTAAGGTTCAGCTTGTCGAGGAAGGGGTATGCGCCCTCGCGGGTCGCGCCCTCGGCGGTCAGGAACAGGCTCTGGCCATCCGGCGTGAACTGCAGCAGCGAACGGCCCTTGCCGTTCGGCGCAACAATCGGGCTGCCCGGATTGTTGTAGCGGTCCTGATAGTTGCGCTGCAGAAGCACGCGGTTCTGCTGCGGGTTCGACGGATTGACGATGTAGCGCGTCTCGGTGCGGTTCTGGAACCAGCTCGAGGTCAGGTAGGCCACCTGATCATTGCCCCATGCCACGCCCGAGAAACGGTGCGGCAGTTCGGCCAGCGTTACCGTGGCATCGTTGAACGGCGCACGCAGCATGAAGACGCGGTCGCGCACTTCGGCAGCGTTGCGCGGATCACCACCGTCCTGAGCCTCGGCCCAGACGAGGGTGGCGTCTTCGTCACCGCGCCACTGGGCCGAACGCGGGCCAACAGCCACGGCGTCGAACGAGGTCGGCACATTGTCACGCAGTGGCAGGTCGGCCAGTTGGTGAACCTTGCGGCCATTCATGTCCGTGACAACGATCTCGGTCGGGAACTGGCGGGCCGGAACGATGTAGGAATAGGGCTTCTTCACCCGCGTTTGCAGGATGTAGCGGCCATCCGGCGACACCGACGCGCCAAGGATCACGCCCGCATCACCCACGCTGCGCATACGGCCGTTCAGGCCAACGATCACAGGCTGGCTGGTGAAGTAATAGTCGAACAGAACCTCGTCCATCGGGTTAGTCAGCAGGTCCTGATAGGTGCGGACCGGAGCCACGCGGCCACCCGTCTCGTCGATCACCGGACCCGACGGCGGACGGTCGGTCACTGGCGGGCGGCCTCGGCTGGTCGGGGTGGTCAGGGCCATGATGCCCGAGCTGTCCGGCAGCCAGCTGAAGCCCTGCCCCACCGTGGCATTGATGATGCCCGAAGTCAGGCGCTTGGCGCGCAGGTCAGAGGCGCTGGCGGTCCACAGTTCCAGACCGTTGGTGGCGTCCACAAGGAAGGCGACCGATTTGGAATCCGGCGACCAGCTGACATTCGTCAGGCGCGCATTGGCCGGAAGGCCCGTCACCTTGCGCTCTTCGCCGCCATTCAGCGACTGGAAGCTCAGGCCCGTCAGCCAGTTCACGCGCGAGGCGGCCGGACCGTTATTGCGCGGATTGATGCGGTAACCGGCCAGACGCAGCATCGGCTCGGCCAGTTCCTGAATGGACGGCAGGTTGGTGCGGTCGGTCAGCAGGATGGTCTGGCGGTCGGGGCTGACCGATACGCCGGGGTTCAGGCGTGCATCCAGAATATCGGCAATCGGCGCGGGCGGCTGCTGATACGTCATATTCTGTGCCGTTGCCGCCAAGGGCGCTCCGACAGCCAGCAACAAAGCACCACAGGCCACCGAAAGATTACGCATGCGCATCGCGCCCTCCAATAATGCGGATTCTCTATGTGAACCTGTTTGTGACCGCCTGACGAAGAGGTCAACCGACGCAATGTCACGCTTGCCCTATCGGTTTGAACTATCCACGATCTTGCCCAGCGCTGTTTCCCGAACTATGGGATGGAATACCGCGATATTCATCAGACGGTGAAAAAGGGAGAGCCATGGGAAAGATTTACGCTGACGTTAAGTCCGCGCTGGAGGGGCTGACATTCGACGGCATGACCGTGATGTCGGGTGGCTTTGGACTGTGCGGTATCCCCGAAAACCTGATTGCCGGTCTGCGCGACAGCGGCGTCAAAGGCCTGACGGTCATTTCCAACAATGCGGGCGTTGACGGCTTCGGCCTCGGCCAACTGCTGGAAACGCGCCAGATCAAGAAGATGATTTCGTCCTATGTGGGCGAGAACAAAGAGTTCGAGCGCCAGTATCTGGCCGGTGAGCTGGAGCTGGAGTTCAACCCGCAGGGCACGCTGGCCGAGCGCATTCGCGCAGGCGGCGCTGGCATTCCGGCCTTCTTCACCGCAACCGGCGTCGGCACCCTCGTGGCCGAAGGCAAGGAAGAGCGCGAGTTCGATGGCCGTCGCTACATCATGGAGACGGGTCTGGTCGCAGACCTCGCCATTGTGAAGGCGTGGAAGGCTGACGAGCGCGGCAACCTTGTGTTCCGCAAGACCGCCCGCAACTTCAACCCGATGATGGCCACCGCCGGTAAGGTCACGGTTGTAGAGGTCGAGGAAATCGTTCCGGTCGGCTCGATCGACCCTGACCACATCCACACCCCGGGCGTCTACGTCGACCGCCTGATCAAGACCGTTTCGGAAAAGCGCATCGAACAGCGCACCGTCCGCAAGAAGGAGGCCTAAGTCATGGCTCGTACTCGCGAACAACTGGCCGAACGTGCTGCTAAAGAGCTGCAAGACGGTTTCTATGTGAACCTCGGCATCGGCATTCCGACGCTAGTGGCCAACTATATTCCCGAAGGCATGGTTGTGACCCTGCAATCGGAAAACGGCATGCTGGGCATGGGCCCCTTCCCCTATGAGGGCGAGGAAGACCCCGACCTCATCAACGCCGGCAAGCAGACCATTACTGAGCTGCCGCAGACCGCTTATTTCGACTCCGCGCAAAGCTTCGCGATGATCCGCGGCGGCAAGATTGCCATGGCGATCCTCGGCGCGATGGAAGTGGCGGAGAATGGCGATCTCGCGAATTGGATGATCCCCGGC
>JAEZHG010000106.1 GCA_023436945.1 Pseudomonadota bacterium
GGCATCGGCCAAGAGCGCGGTGCCCGTATCGATACGGTCCCAAGCGAACACGCCCGGTTGCGACCATGCCTCCAGACCCGAAACGATGCGCGGCGCGCCGTCCTTGATCGCGGCGTCCAGACCCTCAACCGCCTCGGGACGGGTGACTTGGGCGCGGCGATGGTGGGCCTTGGCGGTTTCGCCAAACTCCAGACCGAAGCCTTTCAGCTCCTTGCCCAGACGCGAGCCACCCTTGTCCTTGGGGGCCATCACATCGAGCTTTCCGCCGACCTTGAGCACACGCAGGGCCTGCGCCAGCACATAGCGGCGCTCGACCGCGCCCGGAGGGGCATAGACGGTGATCGTATCTGCCGAACCATCGGCCATGTCTTCCAGTGCCGCTGATCCCGGGATCAGGGGCGAGGTCTGGGTGGCATCGAGGGGCGGATCAAACACGGCCGGCGGGCGGCCATAAATCAGGCTGGTCATAGGCGCCCCTATACTGGTTTCGCGCCCTATAAGCGACAGGCGGCTTTTGTGATGTGCTTTTGACTATTGGCAAGATGACTCCCGTGCCCGAATTGCGGCACAAGCGCCTGCATGTTCGACCAGCCGTTCGATAGTTTCGATTACAGTGATCCCTCGCCGACGCTGGACGACGCCCGTGTCTTATTAAAGCGCGTCTGGGGCCACAGTGACTTTCGCGGCCTGCAAGCCGATGTGATCGTCGAGGCCTTGGCAGGCCGTCATGTGATGGCCGTGCTGCCGACCGGCGGCGGCAAGAGCGTCTGCTACCAGATCCCGGCCATTCTTCGCCCCGGCGTGGGACTGGTCGTCTCGCCACTGATCGCGCTGATGACCGATCAGGTCGAAGCCTTGAAGCAGCAGGGTGTGGCCGCCGCCCGTCTCGACAGCGGTATGAGCGCCGAGGAGCGCGCTGCTGTCTGGCGCGATGCCCGTAACGGCGACCTCGACCTGCTTTATGTCTCGCCCGAAGGTCTGGCCGCTGGCTCCATGCTGGAGCGCCTGTCCGAATTGCCGATCAGTCTGATCGCCATCGACGAGGCCCACTGCGTTTCGCAATGGGGTCACGACTTCCGGCCGGACTATCGCACCCTTGGCCGTCTGGCCGAGGTCTTCCCGCGCGTGCCACGCATCGCCGTGACCGCCACTGCCGATGCCCGTACCCGCGAGGACATTCTGGCCTCCTTGCATCTGCAAGACGCCAAGGTCTTTGTCGACAGCTTCGCCCGTCCGAACCTGCAACTGTCGGGCGAGCGCAAGATCAACGGATCGCGCGCCCGCACCGACCAGCGCGTGGTCGAGTTGGTGTGCGAGCGCCCGCGCCGTTCGGGCGTGGTCTATTGCGGCAGCCGCGACGGCTGTGACCGTCTTGCACAGGAACTGCGCAACAACGGCGTCAACGCCATCAGCTATCACGCCGGTTTCGACAACCGCGAGCGCGACCTACGCCTCGACCGCTTCCTCAACGAGGAAGACGCCGTAATGGTCGCCACCATCGCCTTTGGCATGGGCGTCGACAAACCCGACGTGCGCTTTGTGATCCACGCCGATCCCCCCGGCAGTCTTGAGGCCTATTGGCAGGAGGTGGGTCGAGCGGGACGCGACGGCGAACCCGCCGAGGGCATTACGCTATTTGGCCCGTCCGACATCGCATGGTCGCTGCGCCGTCTCGAAGGCCGCCCGATGGCCGAGGAGGTCAAGCGCGTCCAGCAGCGCAAGGTGCGCCAGTTGTTTGCCATGCTGGATGGTGCCACCTGCCGTCCGCAGGCTGTGCGTCGCTATTTCGGTGAGGCTACGGCCGAGCCTTGCGGCTGCTGCGATATCTGTGGCGAGCCGCCGATGACTTTCGATGCGCTGGTTCCGGCGCAAAAGGCTCTGGCCGCTGTCCAGCGTCTGGGCGAACGTTTTGGCCGCACCCGCGTGGTCGATCACCTGATCGGCAAGTCCAAGGACAATGCCGCATGGGAAACGTCACTTTCGACCTTTGGTATCGGCAAAGACCTGTCCATCCTCGGTTGGCGCGATGTGTTCGATCACCTGATGTTCGAGGGTCTGTTGGTGGAAGAGGCCACCGACGGTTATCCGATCATCAAACTGGGTGAACCGGACGCTGTTCGCGGCGTCTATCGCGGAGAGCGCGAGGTGCGCGTGAAGCGGCCGCCTGCCCGCGAGATCATCGAGAAACCGCGCAAGAATCTGGGTCGCAACCTGCCTGCCGAAAGCCTCGATACGGATGTTCGCGCCCGCTTCGACGCGCTTCGCAACTGGCGCCGCGACCGTGCCAAGGAGCAGGGCGTGCCGCCCTACGTCATCTTCCAGGACAAGACGCTGGTCGAGATCGCCCTACAGGAACCGCGCGACCTGCAGGACCTTGGCCGCATCAATGGCGTGGGGGCAGGCAAGCTGGACCGCTATGGTCAGGCCGTGCTCGACGCCCTTCGCCAGATCGCCTGATCAGTCTGCCAGAAAGCGCCTGACCGCCCGCTCCAACTGGTTGGGCGTGTCGATCATCACCATGTGCTCGGCCCCGTTCATACGCTCGAAACGGGCGGGACGGCGCAGATTGAGATAGCCATGGCGGAAGGCCGCATCGACCTTGGCGCGCGGATGGCCTTCCTTCTCGCTCCAGCCATACACAACCGTCACAGGGGCGGTGATTTCCGGCAGGCGGTAGCGAAGATCGGTCGAGAGCACCTCGTAAAGGCTCTGTGCCAGCACGCGGCGGTCACCGCCCTGCCAGCCCAAACCATTGAAAACATTGCCCGCCGCACCGCTGAGATCAACGCCCATGGTCGGGGCGCGGCTTCTTAGCGCTTCGTCGCCCAACAGGGTCACAACCGTATAGGCCAGCCGTGCAAAAGGCTCGACATCGGCGCGTGTCATGCCCGGATCAATCAGCGACGGGAAGAAGGGCGAGGAATCCAGAACCATCACCCGACCGATCGTCTCCTTGCCATCGGCTGCGATGCGCAGGGCCATCTGTCCCCCCATCGAGTGGCCGATGATGGCGGGTTTCTCCAGATCCATCTCTTCTATGTATCGTTGCACCTCCGCAGCGGATGGAGCGCCGACAAGACCATTGGCATTGCCTTCAGCGGGGTATTCGCCAAAGCCGCGTACATTGACCAGATGCAGGTCAAAGTCGCGCGCCAGAGCCGGTGCCAGCTTTTGCCAAACCGCCGAGGTAGAGGCCATGCCGGGGATCAGGATCACCGGCTTGCCCTGCGAATTGCCCATACGCTCGACCGCGATACGATCCGAGATAAAGTCTGCCTGTTCAATGGCATCCATGCTGCTGACAGGCTGGGCCACGGCGGCAGTCGTCACCGAAAATGACAGGCCCAGAACAAGGGCCACGAGCAAACTGTTTAGAGACCGGCGTATCATCAACTCACACTGAAACGGGAAGACGGCAAAACCTCGACACAGCTATGAAACGCTGCCCCATTGCAAAGCGTGGCCAGAAGGATGAAATAAAGTTTCCTGGAGGATAAAAGCATGTCTCTGAAAACTGTTTCCGGTCTTGCCGCCATCGCGGCCGCCTTTGTCACAGTTGCGACCGCCAATGCACAAGAAGCCGCCGTCGAGACCCTCGGCACCCCAGCGGCCGCTGGCGAGGATTGGCACGTTGTTTCGCGTAGCAGCGCGACCGTCTACATGATCAACGTCAACGACATTCAAAAAGCCGATGGCGTCACCTCGGTGAAGCTGGCGCGTGTTCCGGCATCGGGTGATGCCTCCGATTTGACCCACTCGGTTGGCCAGATCGACTTCAAATGCTCGGCCAACCAGTCGCGTCCGGGCGAAGAAGTCCTCTATGGCGCTGACGGCTCGATCGAAGACCGCATCAACGACGGCTATGACTTCGACCGCATCCCGCCGAACAGCCTTGATGCCTACACCAAGACCCTTGCCTGCGACGGCGAGCGTTCGAGCCAGAAGTTCCCGAGCATCCGCGCCTTCATCGAGGCCGGACGCCCCAACCCGAACTAATACCGGCTTGCTTCAAAAAATAAGGGCGGCTCCGTCAAACGGGGCCGCCTATGTTTTATCAGGACTTATTGGCCAGTACGGCGAGCACTGCCTTGGCCAGTTCCGCATCCCCTGCGGCGATGACACGGCCATCGTCAGCACGCGGAGCATCGCCGCTCCAGCTGGTGAAACTGCCGCCCGCTGCGGTCACGACAGGCATAAGGGCCGACCAGTCCCAGACCTTAAGCTCGCTCTCGACCACCAGATCGAGACGGCCATCGGCCACCATGGCATAGGCATAGGCATCACAGCCGTATCGGGCGAGACGGACCGACTGTTTGACCCGCTCCCACGCCTCGCGGTCCTCGCCCTGGAAAATGTCCGGATCCGTCGTTGCCGACAGCGCCTGTGACAGGGCCGTGCCTTTACGGGTGTTCAACGGGCGTTCGCCATCCCTGGAAATCAGACGCGCACCACTGGGGCCGCCAAGGAAGATTTCGCCAATATAGGGTTGGCCGATTGCACCGATCACAGGGGTGCCGCCCTGTCTCAGGCTGACCAGCGTGGTCCAGACCGGAAGACCCGAGATAAAGGCGCGAGTGCCGTCGATAGGGTCCAGAATCCAGACATTCTCGGCGTCTTCACGCTCGGAACCATATTCCTCGCCGATGATGCCGTGATCGGGATATCGATCATTGATCAGGGCACGCAGTGCGCGTTCCGCCGCGCGGTCAGCCTCGGTCACCGGATCAAAGGCACCGCCATCGGCCTTGTTCACCTGTTCGAAGGCCGCACGGAAAAACGGCAGGGACACCTCGGCAGCAAGGCGCGACAGTTCAACGGCAAAGGCTTCGAATTCGGTCATGGCGACGGCATACACTGCCGCCCGTAGAACAACGAGAGACGATTGGCCCACCTGCCGAAAAAATCGTGTGAACCAAGGACTGGCACTAGCCCGCCAGTCGCTCGCCGTCCTCGATCACATCGACAATGCCGCTATTGGCAGCGGTCGCCGTCTCTTCGAACCCGTCGTAGAAATAGCTGACGTCGGTTTGCAGGGCTTCGGCCAGATAATAGAGACGGGCCGCCGAAATACGGTTGGCCCCGCACTCGTATTTCTGCACCTGCTGGAAACGGATATTCAGCCTGTCGCCCAGTTGTTGCTGGGTCAGGTTCAGCAGACGACGCCTGCGGCGCAGACGTCTTCCGATGTGCAGATCAATATCTGTAGGCACCCTGCGATCCTCGCATCCCTGTGCCGTTCCGGCACTTCCTGCCCTTTGAACAGCAAGTCAGGCGCCATTCGCTAATGGCAAAGCTCTGTAAAGAACACTGCAACCCGAGTTTCTCTCGCGCATTAGGCAGTCACAGGCGAAACGCCTCGGAAACTATAGGAGAGATCGTATGAGTGGTTTTGGATTCATCGCCTGGATCATCATCGGTATCATCGCTGGCTGGCTCGCCGAAAAGATTATGAAACGCGACCACGGCCTGCTGACCAACCTTGTCGTTGGTATCGTCGGTGCCCTTCTGGGTGGCTTCCTCGTCAACCTGCTCGGGTTCGATGCCTCGGGCGGTTGGATTGCCGGTATCATCGTGGCCACGCTCGGCGCTGTGATCCTGCTGTTCCTTCTCAGCCTGATCAAACGACGCGCCTGATCGATACGATCGGACAAAGAAAAAGGGCGACCCCAACGGGTCGCCCTTATCTTTTGGCTCAAGCCTGAACTTAGGCGTTCGGCTCTTCGTCAGCGGCAGTGTCCGGCTCGACCGGCTCTGCAGTCTGGTCAGCATCCTGTGCGACCGGTTCTGCAGCGGCAGGGGCTTCACCGGCAATCGGTGCGGCTGCGTTGAAATCAGACAGGGTGGCGTCAACGACGATGTCGCTGCCTTCCATACGGATACCGTTCAGGGCCACCGGACGCACGCTACCATCAGCGCCGCGTACAGTCAGTTCCTGACCGTTTGCACCGTTCTGGGCACCCACCAGCTTGCCAAGTTCGCTACCGTCAGCGCTCTTGACCGTGGAGCCAGGGGTGAGGGACAGGCTTTGCGGCTGGGCCGGAGCCTCTGCCGGAGCCGGCGGGGTAGCCGAATCTTGGGGTTGTTCCTGGGCGAAAGCAGGGGCGGCGATCATCAGGGCACCAGTCATGCTATACAGCAGGGCGGTCTTGCGGATCATGTCAAACTCCTAGATTTGGCGAGCCTGACGCTCGCAAGATAGTGAACACCTCGTGTAAATGTTTGTTTCGCCTGCCCTGAAATGACCTTAGGCGGGCCACGGTTGGCCCAGAAACGCGGCAAACCGCCGTATTTTGAATTTATGCTCCCCCTCCACGCCTCATGACCCAAAAGAAAAGCCAGACCCTGCCCCGCATTTTGCGCCGCCTTGGCGGACTGGCCTATGAGTTGACGCCGCAACTGTTTGCCGTGGTCACGTTCCTGCTCGGCGGTTTGATCCTGCTGTCGGCCGTGACGCCGGAGTTTGGCGACCGCCTGCACGCGCTGGGCCGTTGGGCCGAACCGATGCTGATCGACCTTAGCCACTTCGCGGCCAGCATCACCGGCTTCCTGCTTCTGTTTATCTCGGCGGGCCTGTGGCGTCGTCGTCGCGGTGCCTATTACGCCGCGCTGATCTCTCTGATCGGCGGTGCGCTGTTTTCGGTCCTCAAGGGTCTGAACTATCTGCAGGCCATCGAACTGTTGCTGGTGGCAGCACTGCTTTGGCCATGCCGTAGCGCATTCAACCGCCGCTCGCGTCTGGGGGAACCCTTGCGCCCCGGCTGGCTGGTTATGCTCGTTGCCGCTGTTCTGGCGATGATCTGGCTGGGCTTCTTTGCCTATCGCGAGATCCCCTACCGTGACGATCTGTGGTGGACCTTCCTGACTGACAGCCAAGCCTCGGGCTTCCTGCGCGCCGCTGTGGTTCTGTCGATCATGACGCTGGTTGTCGCCTTCCGCTCGCTGTTGACGGCCCCAGGTGCCCGCAGCCACGGCCCTGCCAGCCCTGCCGATGTCGAGCGCGCCCGCAAGGCGCTTGAACAGGCCGAGGTCGCCCCGCCGGAAGCGCGCCTTGCGCTGTTGGGTGACAAGGCCCTGCTGTTTTCGCCATCGGGCTACAGCTTCCTGGCCTATCGCGTGCGCGGACGCCGCTGGATTGCCATGAGCGAGCCAGCCGGTCTGGTGTCAGAGCGCCTGGAGCTTCTGTGGTCCTTTGCCGAGATGGCGGATTCCTACGGTGGCTCTCCGGTCTTTTATTCGGTTAGCGAGACGGTGCTGGCCGATCTGGCAACCCTGGGTTTGGCCGTTCGCAAGGTGGGCGAGGCCGCGGTCGTGCCGACCCACAGCTTCACCACCGAGGGCAAAGGTAAGCAGAACCTGCGCACTGCCGTAAATCGTGCCGAGCGCGAAGGCTCTATCTTCTCGGTCCTGCAACCGGGTGAGGCAAAGCCCATCGCGGATGAACTTCGTGCAGTCTCGGATGCATGGCTGAACCACCACGAAGGTACCGAGAAAGAGTTCTCGATGGGCCGTTTCGACATCGACTATCTGGACGAATGCCCCGTCGCTATCGTGCGCGAGAACGGGCGCTTGATCGCCTTCTCCAACCTGCTGATGGGGGCTGGTGGCAAGGAGGCGATGATCGATCTGATGCGCTATACGCCTGACGGTCCGCACGGGGTGATGGACTATATGTTCACCCGCATCGCCCAGTGGTGCCGCGAGACGGGCATCGACCATCTGGACCTCGGCATGGCACCGCTTTCAGGCCTTGAGGACCGCCGCACCTCTCCGGTGTTCGCGCGCGTCGGCGCCCTGATCTTCGAAGAGGCCAACGCCATCTACGGCTTCCAGGGGCTGCGTTCCTACAAGGGCAAGTTCGGCCCCGCATGGCGCCCGAAATTCATCGCCGCCACGACGACCACGCCGCTGCCCCTCGCCCTCCTCGACGTCGCCCTGCTTACCAGCAAGGGCTGGCTCGGCCTGCTAGGCTTGAGGAAGTAGAAGGCCCGAAGCCCCACACAAAGAAGGCCAGCGGCACCCCACCGCTGGCCTTTTTAGTGCGCCAAGATCACGCCACCGCGCGGCAAGTGTTAGAGCCCCAAACAAGCCCCTCAAGCAGCGAGCCCCCGCGGGGCGAGCGTTAGGGGCCAAACGCCTCTGCTAGCGAGCCGCAAAGCGGCGTGCCTAAGAGGCAAAGCAAAAAACGGAATAAGCTGACGCGCAAGAAAAAAGGGTAGCTCTTTCGAGCTGCCCTTTTCTTCAAAGCGGAAGGCTTATTCCGGCTTCTGGCGCTTCTTGCGGAACGACGGGTTCAGGATTTCCTTGCGAAGACGGATGTTCTTCGGGGTCACTTCAACCAGTTCGTCTTCTTCGATGTAGGCGATGGCCTGTTCCAGCGACATTTGACGCGGCGGGGTCAGGCGAACCGACTCGTCCTTGCCCGAGGCGCGGACGTTGGTCAGTTGCTTGCCCTTGATCGGGTTGACGTCCAGGTCGTCCCAACGCGAGTTCTCGCCGATGATCATGCCCTGATAGGTCTTTTCACCAGCGCCAACGAACATCACGCCGCGCTCTTCGAGATTCCACAGAGCGTAGGCTGCGGTTTCACCGTCCGAGTTCGAGACCAGAACGCCCTTGATGCGGCCTTCGATGGCACCCTTGTGGGCTTCGTAGTGCGAGAAGACGCGGTTCAGAACGCCCGAACCACGGGTGTCGGTCAGGAACTCGCCCTGATAGCCGATCAGTGCGCGCGACGGGCACTTCAGCTGGATACGGGTCTTGCCTGCGCCCGACGGGCCCATGTCGGTCATTTCAGCCTTACGGGCCGACAGCTTCTCGATGACGACGCCCGAGAACTCTTCGTCGACGTCGATCATGACGTCTTCGATCGGTTCCATCAGCTGGCCGTTCTCGTCCTTCTGATAGACCACGCGCGGACGCGAGATCGACAGTTCGAAGCCTTCGCGGCGCATGTTCTCGATCAGAACGCCCAGTTGCAGTTCGCCACGGCCGGCGACTTCATAGGCGTCTGCGCCCGGGGTTTCGGTGACGCGGATAGCCACGTTGGCTTCAGCTTCTTTCAGCAGACGGTCGCGGATAACGCGCGACTGAACCTTGTCGCCTTCACGGCCAGCCAGCGGGCTGTCGTTGACGCCCACGGTCATCGAGATGGTCGGCGGGTCGATCGGCAGCGACGGCAGGGCCTCGGTCACTTCCAGAGCGCACAGGGTGTCGGCCACGGTGGCTTTCGACATACCGGCGATGGCAACGATGTCACCGGCCTCTGCATCGTCAACCGGCTGACGCTTCAGGCCACGGAAGGCCAGAACCTTGGTGATACGGCCTTGTTCGATGGTCTTGCCGTCACGCGACAGGGCCTTGATGGCCATGCCCGGAACAGCCTTACCCGAGTGGATACGGCCGGTCAGGATGCGGCCCAGGAACGGGTCGGACTCGATCAGAACGTTCAGGATCTGGAACGGCTCGTTGACGCGCTCTTGAGCGGCCGGAGCCGGAACGTGGTCGACGATCAGTTCGTACAGGTCGTGCAGGTTGTCGGTCGGCTTGTTCAGGTCCAGCGACGCCCAGCCCGAACGGCCCGATGCGTAGATGACCGGGAAGTCGAGTTGTTCGTCGGTCGCGCCCAGGGCGGCGAACAGGTCGAAGGTTTCGTTCAGAACGCGGTCCGGATCGGCGTGTGCGCGGTCAACCTTGTTGATGCACAGGATCGGACGCAGCCCCATCTTCAGGGCCTTGGTCAGAACGAATTTGGTCTGCGGCATGACGCCTTCTTCAGCGTCGACCAGCAGGACGCAGCCGTCCACCATGCCCAGGATACGTTCCACTTCGCCGCCGAAGTCGGCGTGGCCCGGGGTGTCGATGATGTTGATGCGGGTTTCGCCCGACTTGCCGTTCCACAGGATGGACGTGCACTTGGCGAGAATGGTGATGCCGCGCTCGCGCTCCTGGTCGTTGGAGTCCATGGCACGTTCCGTGGTCGCCTCGTTGGCGCGGAAGATGCCCGACTGGGCCAGAAGGGCGTCAACCATGGTCGTTTTGCCGTGGTCAACGTGTGCGATAATTGCGACGTTACGTAGGTTCATTATTTCGGGCTCGGGCGGACTGTGTTCGGTCACGGGTGGCCCGCGCCGCTGCAAACTAGCTGCAGATGTGGGAAGGATTTCGCGCGCCTCTTACAGGGTTGGAGCTTAAAAAGCCAGAGCGCGGGTTAGTCAGTCACAAAACTGTCTAATGCGAAGTGGGCTCAGCCCACGCCGATCAGGGCGATTGTCGCGATAGCCAGAACCCCGATCATCACCGCAGAAAGGGCTGCGACAGCGGCCACGCGGGCTCCGGCACGCATCACGGCGCGCGGATCAACCATCAGGCCCAGCCCCGCCATGGCGACCACCGTCATCAGGGTGACAGCATGGTCCAGTGGCGCGATGACCATCTCGGGGATCAGTCCCGCAGAGCGCAGTCCCATCAGCGCCAGAAAGGCAACGATGAACCATGGCACGAACTGCGACAGCTTCGGCTTCTTGCCGCCCTTGGACTTGTCGGCATGCATCAGGCCCAGAACCAGAGTGACCGGACCTAGCATCAGCACGCGCACCAGCTTGACCACCGCGCCCGTCTGGATGGCGGTCGCCCCGGCCGGAGCGGCGGCGGCCAGAACCTGCGGCACGGCATAGACGGTCAGGCCCGCCATTACGCCAACGCCCGTCGCATTATAGCCCATCAGCGCCCCGACGACCGGAACGAGCAGCACCACCGCAATACCTAGAACAGCCGTAAAGCCGATAGCCGCAGCCACATCCTTGCCCTCGGCTCTGATGGTCGGCGCGACTGCCGCAATGGCCGAGTTACCGCAGATGGCATTACCGCAAGCGACCAACAGCGCCATGGCGTGCGGCAGTCCGAACAGGCGGCCAATCGCATAGCCCCCGCAGATGGCGATAACCACCACTGCCATAATGCCCAACAGCAGCCATGGGCCAAGTGCCGCCACAGCAGCACCCGAAACCGTCGCGCCCAGAAGCGCCACCGCCACCTCTAGCAAGGTCTTGGCGCTGAAGTTGATACCCGCCATCCAATAGGATGTAGGCGTCCAGAACAGACGGATCGCAGCCCCAAGCAGGATAGCCAGCACCAAGGCCTCGACCCACGCAAACCCGACCAGAGCCAACTCAACCCTTTGCAGCCCAAAGGCAATCGCAGCCACAGCCACACTGAGCGCCACACCGGGCAACAGTTTCAGTGGTCCGTTCAAGGACAGGGCCGAACGGGTCGATATGGCAGGGGAAGTCATGTGCGCCTTATGACGCGACACTATTCATCAATCCAACGCATTATAATTGACTTAATCATCATTAAATCTGATTGATTGAATATGACGCTGGAACAGCTCCGCATCTTTGTCGCCGTCGCCGAGCGCCAGCACATGACGCGTGCTGCCGAGGCCCTGCACCTGACCCAGTCCGCTGTCAGCGCCGCCATCAGCGCACTGGAGACCCGTCACGGTATTCAACTGTTCGATCGTGTGGGGCGCGGCCTTACGCTCAATGCCAATGGGGCCGCTTTCCTGCCCGAAGCCCGCGACGTATTGGCCCGCGCGGAGGCCGCGCAGATGCTGCTGAACGATCTGGCCGGATTGAAGCGAGGCTCTGTGCGTATCCACGCCAGCCAGACCATCGCCGCCTATTGGCTGCCGCAGCGCATGGCCGCCTTTCAGCAACAGCACCCCGATATCGAGCTACAGCTCTCCATCGGCAATACCCACAGGGTGATCGAAGCGGTTCTGTCGGGCGAGGCCGAACTGGGTCTGGTCGAGGGAGCCGAGGACGCGCCCCATCTAGAGCGCCGCTCCATCGGATCAGACCGTCTGATTATCGCCGCCAGTCCCGACCACCCCCTCGCGCATCAAACCACGCCCTTGGATGGTCCTACGCTGGCCGCCCTGAACTGGGCCTTGCGTGAAGACGGTTCCGGCACACGCAGCGAGTTTGCCAGCGCCCTGCCCGCAGGTCTGGAACCGGATGATCTGAAAGTGTCGATGGTGTTGCCGTCGAACGAAAGCATCCTCACGGCTGTGTCGGCCAGTCATCTGGTGACGGCCATTTCGGAACTGGCCGCCCGACCTCTGGTCGAGACCGGACGGCTGGTTCACCTGCCGCTCGAAATGCCCGAACGGCCGTTTCATCTACTGAGACACAAACAGCGCAGCCTCAGTCGGGCAGCCAGCGCACTGGCAGCCGCCCTATAGGGTTCAGACCTTGGCCGCGCGGCTCATGGTCCAGCGGTAGAGGCCAAAGACCATCAGGGCGAAGACCACCAGGCCCGCCCACATGGCCGGCCATGCGCCGCCTTCTTCGATCAGAGCGAACGGCGCGTCCTTGCGGCTGGCCACGATGACCGCTGCCGTAAACACACCGAACAGGCTTTCACCCACGATCAGGCCAGAGGCCAACAGCACGCCCATACGGCGGCCAACATCGGCAAAGCGCGTCTTGGAAACCGCCTTGTCATAGATGAAGCCCGCAACCGCGCCGACCACCAGCATGGTGGTGACATAGGCCGGAAGATAGACGCCGATGCCCGCTGCCAGAGGCGGCAGCTTGATCTTGTCCTTGGTCGATTTGCGCAGGATCACATCCAGAATGATGATCGCCACGCCGATCAGCGCACCAATACCGATCAGGTCCCAACGCAGGTCACCACTGATCACACCGCGTGCCAGCGCCGAGATCAGCGTGGCCTGAGGTGCCGCCAGCGTCTGCGAACCCTCGACGATAGCAGGCGGACCACCCTCAAAGCCGAAGGCCTTGTTCAGCATATCCAGCACAAACGGGATAACCAGCGCACCGGCCCCCACACCGACCAGAAGGGCCGTCTGCTGGCGCCAAGGCGTCGCATCGACCAGCTGACCGGTCTTCAGGTCCTGCAGGTTGTCATTGGCGATAACAGCTACGGCGAACACCACCGCGGTCACCACCAGTGCAAAGGCGATCACCGACGGATCTGCCGGAACGCCCGCGACAGCCAGAACACCCAGCATCAGCAGCGAGGCAATCACGATGGCCAGAATACCCACGCCCGACACAGGGCTGTTCGACGAGCCGATCAGACCGGCCATGTAGCCGCAGATGGCCGCCACCGCGAAGCCGACCACGACCACATAGGCCAGACCGCCGACCACCAGCAGCAGGGTATGGTCCGCAAGGGCCGTGCCCTGAGCG
This sequence comes from Pseudomonadota bacterium, assembly GCA_023436945.1. GTDB lineage: Bacteria > Pseudomonadota > Alphaproteobacteria > Caulobacterales > Caulobacteraceae > Brevundimonas. The sequence continues at coordinate 13,218 of JAEZHG010000106.1, forward strand.
AAGACCGCCAGCAGCACCGCAATACCGACCAGCGCCACCAAAGAGAGAAGGCCGACCGTCTTGATCGGAATATCCTGCTCGGTGATGTCCAAGACCTCGCCATGGGCGCGCTTGTCAGAGGCCGCAAAGGCCGAGGCCAGACCCGAGACCAGCGGACCGGCCAGCTTGGCCAGCGTCCACAGAGCCGCGACACCGATCACGCCCGCGCCGATAAAGCGAACTTCCTGCGACCAGACCGCCATGGCCAGACCCTGAACGCCCGCATCTGCCGCAACGCCCGACGCCACCGACACCGCACCCTGCGCTGCCGCCCAGTCCACATAGGCCGGAGAGGTGAGGATCGGCACCAGCACCAACCAAGCCAGCGCCAGACCGAACAACTGCGTCAGGCCCACGGCCAGACCGATCAGGTGACCTGCGCCTAGCAGCGCAAACTGCATCGAGAAGCCGATACCCGTGGCACCACCGCCCAGAGCCGTAGGCAGTCTGAAGAAGGCCGAGGTCTGTTCCGCAAACAGCTTGGCCGCCGCCGCCAGACCGAAGCCCGCCGAAGCAAGCGCCCCGCCGATTACGATCCAGAGACCCGACTTGTTCTCGCGAACCGCCGCCTCGCTCTGCTCTTCACCGGGCGAGCCGACCTTGAGCACCTCGGCCGCGGCCACGCCTTCGGGATAGGGCAGGTCGCCCTTGGTCACCAAGGTGCGACGCAGCGGGATGGAGAAGGTCACGCCCAGCACACCGCCGAGCGCACAGATGGCCACGCTTTCCCAGAAGGGGAAGTTCATCCACCAGCCAATCATCACCATACCGGGCAGCACGAAGATAATCGCGCTCATGGCACCGCCGACCGAAGCCACGGTCTGTACGGTCATGTTTTCCCAGATGGTCGAGCCCTTGAAGGCCCGCAGCAGCGCCATGGAGATGACCGCCGCCGGAATGGCCGAGGCGAAGGTCAGACCGACCTTCAGACCCAGATATGTATTGGCCGCCGTAAACACTGCCGCCAGAATACAGCCAAGCACCAAGGCTCTTAGTGTCAGCTCTATTCGCTTTCCGACGGGTGGCTTTACGCCCGTCACTGGAGCATCACTCATTATTGTCCCTCTCCCGTCACGCTCTCGCGGCGTGGTTAAGACGTTCGTCCAAAACACGCTAACCGCGTCTTTGGTGAAATGACAACGCTCGATAAGCGGTCACTTCTCCTTTGTGCGTTCAGCCCCTAACTGTAGGCCATGCCAGAGTTACCCGAAGTCGAAACCGTTCGCCGTGGCCTGACCCCCGTTCTGGAGGGGGCGCGCCTGTCGAATGTTATCAACCGCCGCCCCGATCTGCGCTTTCCGTTCCCCGACGGTTTTGCCAGCCGACTTGAGGGGGCGACGGTGCTGCGTATCGACCGCCGCGCCAAATATCTGCTGATGCCGCTCTCGACCGGAGAGACGTGGATCACCCATCTGGGCATGACCGGACGCTTTACCCTTGATGGCGATCCCATGGGGCGTTTCGAAGACGCACCGCCCGTGACGGGCAAGCACGAGCATTTCGTCGCCCGCGCCGATCTGAACGGCCAACTGACGCGCCTGGGCTATGCCGATGCCCGCCGGTTTGGCTTCATGGGCCTTATCCCAACCGAACAGGTGGACGGCCATGCGTGGTTCAGGCAACTGGGACCGGAGCCTCTGGGCAATATGTTCTCCGGCGCGCATCTGGCCGAGGCGTTTGACGGACGCAAACAGAACATCAAGGTCAGCCTGCTGGACCAGTCGGTCGTCTCGGGCCTTGGTAATATCTATGTGTGCGAGGCGCTCTATCGCTCCGGTATCCATCCGGAAGTCGCCGCAGGCAAGGTCTCGCGTCCGCGCCTTGAGCGACTGGCCACCGAGGTCCGCAATGTTCTGGAAGACGCCATCCGCGCGGGCGGCTCGACCCTCAAGGACTTTGCCAATGTCGAGGGCGGGCAGGGCTATTTCCAGCACAGCTTCGACGTCTATGGCCGCGAGAACCAGCCCTGCCGCACCGAAGGCTGCTCCGGCACCATTGCCCGCATTGTTCAGGGCGGGCGCTCCACCTTCTTCTGTCCCCGCTGCCAGAAGAAGTAGCCCCGTTCCTTTTATCTCCCCGCGCGAGGCGCTAGACCTCGCATCCACAAATCCCGTTCATAGGAGCGCCTGATGGCCGACACCTACTCCACCCTGCTGATCGAGCGTCACGCCGAAGGCTA
>JAEZHG010000109.1 GCA_023436945.1 Pseudomonadota bacterium
CCACCGTGGCGTGGAAAATCCTGTCTGTGGCCGACTGGAAACTGCTTGTGGCCGAGGGCCGCTATGAAGGCTCTGCGGTCGATCTGGCCGATGGCTTCATCCACCTGTCCGCCGCCGACCAGTTGGAAGCCACCGCCGCCAAACACTATGCGGGCCAGTCTGACCTGATGCTGGTCGAAGTGGACCTCAACGCCATTACCGATGATGTGGTGTGGGAGCCTTCGCGCGGCGGAGCCCTCTTCCCGCACATCTATGGCGCGCTGCCTTTGTCAGCGACACGTAACCCCAAACCGCTGTCGGTCTCTGCCGATGGCCAAATGGTCTTCGCCGGAAACGACTGATGCCCCTGACTTCGATTGGCACCGCCCTGCTGCGCAAGCTGGACCCAGAAACCGCCCACCGTGGTGCCATTCTGGCCGCCCGCGTCGCTCCGCTTCCGGTTCCACCGCGTGAAGACCCTGCACTGGCGGTCACCATCGCGGGCCTGCGCTTCCCCAACCCAGTCGGTCTGGCCGCGGGTCTGGACAAGAACGGCGAGGCCCTGCACGGCCTTGCGAAACTGGGCTTTGGCGCTGTCGAATGCGGCTCTGTCACGCCCAAGGCGCAGTCGGGCAATCCCAAGCCGCGCCTGTTCCGCCTGACCGAAGACCGCGCGGTGATCAACCGCATGGGCTTCAACAATGACGGCCTTGAGCCCTTCGCCGCCCGCCTTGCCCACCGTCCACGCAATGTGCCGATCGGTGCCAACCTCGGGGCCAACAAGGACACCGAGGACAAGGCCGCAGACTATGTTCTGGGCCTAAAGCGTCTGGCGGGTCTGGCCGACTATTTCACCATCAACATCTCCTCGCCCAACACACCGGGCCTTCGCGCGCTTCAGGGCCGCGAGGCGCTGGATGATCTGCTGGGCCGCATCAACGAAGCCCGTCCCGCCGATGGCGCTCCGGTCTTCCTGAAGATCGCGCCCGACCTGATCGGCGAAGAGATCGGAATGATCGTCGAGGCCTCTCTGGCCCACAATATCGACGCCCTGATCGTGTCCAACACCACGCTGGAACGCCCCGCGCACCTGAAGTCTGCCTTCAAGGGCGAGACGGGTGGCCTGTCGGGCGAGCCGATCAAACCCTTCGCCCGCCGCGCCCTGCAAGCCGCCGCCGAGGCCGCTGAAGGCCGCCTGCCGCTGATCGCCGTTGGCGGTATCGACAGCGGCGAGGAAGCCTATGAGCGCATCCGCATGGGCGCTTCGGCTGTCCAGCTCTATTCGGCGCTGGTCTATTCCGGCCCGTCGCTGGTCAGCCGTATCAAGAGCGATCTGGTCGCGCGTCTGAAAGCCGACGGTTTCACCTCGATTTCGCAGGCCGTATCGGCGTTACGTTGACAGTCCATTAGTTCTCTACGGCCTAATATCGTCCGGGGTATGCCTAGACGAAAGGTCGGGGGAACTTGACTCACGCCCAACAGCCAAGGTTGGACAGCGCCTATAGCGGCTGGTCCAAGGCCATAGCAGTGCGCCGACAGCACCTGCTGAACCGCGTGGCGGCCGGCGGGGTGTCCGCCATTGTCTTTGCACCGATCATCGGCACGGGCGTCGCCCTCGCATGGCTCGGGGCCTATATGTTCACCCTACTGCTGGAGCGCGTTCTGGTTCGCCCCGAGCGCGGCCAGAACGGAAAGGCCCCCAAGGGTCTGGAAGGTTTCCTGTCCGACGCCATCATCTTCAGCAGCGCCACCGTCTTTGCATGGATCGCCTTCCCGCTGTGGTTCCTTGGCGGAGCCTTCGGCGGCATCTGCGCCATTGCCTGCCTCGGTGCCAGTCTGCTGCAATCGGTATCCAGCGGAGCCGGCTCCAAGCGCGTCACCTATGTGACTGTCACCCCGACGGCGCTGATCGGCATGGCCTCGCCGTGGCTAATGAGCCAGCTCAACGCACCAATGGCCCACATTATCGCGGCCAGCACGGCGCTGACTGTCTTCATCGCCATCGCCATCTCGACGGCCCATCGCCTTTATGAATCCAACCTAGCCCAGCAAAAGGCCATGGCTCTGGCCGAGGCCAAGCGCAAACAGGCCGAAGAGGCTATGGAAAGCCGCACGGCCTTCCTCAGCATGATCGCCCACGATCTGCGCACCCCCATCACCGCCATCCTGACCGGCGCAGACGCCCTGCGTCAGAACATACAGCCCGAGCAGCAGCCCCATCCAGTCGGCCAGAAGCTGGGCCACAAACTGGCGATGATCGAGGATGCGGGGCTGATGATGAATGCCCTGCTGAACGACCTGCTGGATCAGGCCCGCATCGAGGCCGGTCGCATGTCGATCAACAAACAGCCCTTCGACCTGCGCCGCATGACGGGCCAGACGATCCGCCTGTGGTCCCCTGTGATCAAGCGCAAGGGTCTGCAACTGCATCTGGAGCTTGAGAAGGGTCTGCCGCGCCTTGTCATCGGCGACGAGATCCGCCTGCGTCAGGTTCTGAACAACATCATCTCCAATGCGGTAAAGTTCACCGAGGCCGGCTCGATCACCCTTCGCGCCTCAAGCTGGGTGGACGATCAGGGCAACCACGCCCTGACGTTCGAACTGATCGATACGGGCCACGGCATGACGCCCGCGCAGGTGGCACGTCTGTTCAACCGCTTTGACCAGACGTCTGACGATATCGGTTCGCGCTTTGGCGGTTCGGGCCTTGGGCTGTCGGTCAGCCATGATCTGATGCGTCTGATGGATGGCCGCCTGACTGCACGCAGCGTGGCGGGCGTCGGCACCAACTTCACCATCGCCATCACCCTGCCGCCCGCCGCCGAGCACGAGGTTGCCCTCAACACTCCGGTCAGCGAAGAGGCGATCCTGCCCTATCGCACCGCAGTAAGCGCGCTTTCTGTCGCGTCACCAGCGGGCCAACCGTCCGGCATGAGCGAGGACACCGCAGCCGCTCCCGTCGCGCCTGCGCCGATCACCTCGTTTGCCGACGCGCCTCGGGAACAGAGCACCGAGAGCAGCTACGAGGCCCTGTTCGAACCGGAAGAAACGGTCGAGGCACCGGACACGCCCTTGCGTGTGCTGGTGGTGGACGACCACGAGATCAACCGCCGCGCCATCCAGTTGATCCTGCAATCCTTCGACTGCGACATCACCATGGCCGCAGACGGCATGTCGGCGCTGGAACTGGCCCGCACCAATGTGTTCGATGTCATCTTCATGGATGTTCGGATGCCCGAACTGGATGGCCGCGAGACCACCCGCCGCCTGCGCATCGGCGGCGGTCCGAACGTCAACACGCCGGTTATCGCGGTGACCGCCGACAACTCTCTGGATGACCAGAGCGCCTGCCGCGCCGCAGGCATGGATGCCTTTGTGGCCAAACCCCTGACGCCGACCTCGCTGATCGGGGCCTTGCAGTCCACCTTGGAAGCCCATCAGGCCAGAGCCGCTGCATAAAGAAAAAAGGGGAGAGCCAACCGGCTCTCCCCTTTGATCTTTTGAGCGATCGTTCGCTTAGAGCTGCTCGATCAGGAACTCGGCAGCCGAGACCTTGAACTCGCCGCCTTGCTCGACGTTCAGCTTCTCGACCACGCCGTCCTTGACCAGCATCGAGTAACGCTGCGAACGGGTGCCCATGCCGAAGCCCGAAGCATCCAGCTCAAGGCCGATGGCCTTGGTGAAGGCACCGTTGCCGTCTGCCAGCATGATGATGTCGTCGTTGCCGTTCAGGCCGTTGCTCTCGGCCCATGCGCCCATGACGAAAGCGTCGTTCACCGACACGCAAGCCACAGCGTCCACGCCCTTTTCGCTCAGGACCGACAGATTGTCCTTATAGCCCGGCAGGTGGCGAGCCGAGCAGGTCGGGGTGAAGGCACCCGGCACGGCAAACAGGGCGACGGTGCGGCCCTTGAAGAAGTCGGTCGTCGAAACCGGACGCGGCCCTTCAGCCGTCATCTGGGTCAGGTTGGCTTCAGGCAGGCGCTCGCCGGTCTGGATGGTCATGACTGTTTCCTCCGCGCCGTGGCGGCTTATCCGCAACGGCTGTCCCCTTTCAGATAGAGAGCAATAGGCGCTGCGCCAAGGTGCCACGGCATGAATCACAAGACTTGCGTCAAACCCCATACGTCCCGACAATAGGGGTATGAGTGGTGACTCCCCCGCCTCCGTCTGGCCGACACTGACCGGCCGCCTACTTGTCGCAATGCCGGGCATTGACGATGCCCGTTTCGAGCACGCCGTCATCCTGATCTGCACCCACGACGAAGACCACGCCATGGGCCTGCGGCTGGACCTGCCCGCACCCGGCGTCGATCTGGCCGAGGTGCTGGAAAAGCTGGACACCCCCACCCACGGTGCCAGCGGAAAACCCGTGCTGATCGGCGGTCCGGTTGAACAGGAGCGTGGCTTTGTGCTGCACACCGACGACTGGGTAACCGAGGACAGCAGCCTGCGCATCGAGGGCGGCATGGCCGTGACCGGAACGCGCGAAGCATTGCTGGCCATGAGCGAGATCACCGGCCCTGCCCGCTCAGTTCTGGTACTCGGCTATGCCGGATGGGACGAGGGCCAGCTTGAGGAAGAGCTGAGCGAGAACGTCTGGCTGACGCTGGATGCCAACCACGACCTGATCTTCGACGACGACTATGAAAGCAAATGGTCGCGGGCTCTGGCCCTCATGGGCGTAAATGCCGCCCAGCTTTCCAGCACGGGCGGCACGGCCTGAGTCTGAGCTTCTTTAGCTTCTGGCCTTGATCGGCGCTGCACCGTCGGCCAGCGACTCGTTCAGATAGACCTCGGCCTCCTGTGCGGCCAGCGCAGGCGCATAGCCGAAGCCCTGACCGTAGTGGCAGCCGTCCTGCACCAGCAGATAGGCCAGCCCCGCGTTCTCCACGCCCTCGGCCACCACTTCCAGCGACAGGTCGCGACCAAGGTTCACAACCGAGCGCACGATCTTGGCCGAGCCCTCGTCCTTATCCATGGTCAGAACGAAATAGCGGTCGATCTTCAGCGTATCGAACGGCAGACGCGCCAGATAGGACAGAGACGAGAAGCCGGTGCCGAAGTCATCCAGCGCCAGCGACGCCCCGACCTCGCGCAGCGACGTCAGGACCTCACCCGCCTTGACCGGATCGCGCATGATGTCGCTCTCGGTCACTTCCAGCTTCAGCGCGCCCTTGGGCAGCGCCGAGGTGCGGATGATCTCGGCCACGTCCTCGACCAGGTGCGGACGCTCGATCTCGCCCACCGATAGGTTCACACTACAGAACAGCTGTCCGGCCTTGGGATGGCGGGTCAGCCATTCCGAAAGCTGGCGGGCGGCCTGACGCATCATCACCAGACCCAGATCGGCCATCAGGCCCATCTCTTCGGCCAGTGACAGGAACTCGTCCGGCGCGACCAGACCGCGCGTCGGGTGACGCCAGCGTGCCAAGGCTTCAAAGCCCGCCACAGCGCCCGTCGAAAGGTTCACAATCGGCTGGAAGAAAGGCTCGATCTCGCTGCGGGACAGGGCGTTGCGCAGGTCGCTTTCCAAAGCCAGACGCGACAGGCTGTCGCTTTCCAGCGCACGGCCATAGGCCGCAGCCCCGCCGCGACCGGCGCGTTTGGCCTTCTCCAGCGCCAGCGACGCACGACGCAGCAGTTCGGACGCATCGGGCGCATCCGCCCCGCCCTCGACCGCCACAGCGCCAATGGCCACCGTCGGATAGATATCGAAACCGGCCACGGTCAGGGGCACCTCCAGCGCCTCCTTCATCCGTTCAGCCGTAGAGTTGCGCCCTGCCGAGCCACGCTCGCGACGCACAAACACACAGAACTCGTCCTCGCCGATACGCGCAGGCAGGTGCTCTTCGCGGAAGGCCGCCAGAAGGCGCGAGCCGAGCGCCGACAGCACAATATCCGCGCGCTCTGGCCCCAGCGCCTCGTTCAGGCGGCGCAGACGGTCCAGGTCCGCCACCACCATCTCGTATTCGCCTTCCTGCGTCTGGGTCTCGGCGACACGGTTCAGGAAGGTGCGGCGGT
>JAEZHG010000168.1 GCA_023436945.1 Pseudomonadota bacterium
TATCACACCTTCGGTGGCTGGAAGCGCTCGGCCTTTGGCGACATCAACCAGCACGGCATGGAAGGCGTCCGCTTCTGGACCAAGACCAAGACCGTGACCGCCCGCTGGCCCGACAGCGAACTGGAGCACACGGATTCGTCATTCGTCATCCCGACCATGAAGTAAGGCGGGCGGGCATGGACTTCCAACTGACCGAAGACCAGCGGGCCATTGAAGAGGCGGCCCGCGCCTTTGCCGAAGCCGAGCTGATGCCGAACTCGGCCAAGTGGGATGAAGAGAAACACTTCCCCCGCGATGTGCTGAAACAGGCCGCCGAAATGGGCTTTGCCGGCATCTATGTCGGTGAAGAACACGGCGGCATGGGGCTAGGCCGCGTCGAGGCGGCGGTGATCTTTGAAGAGCTGTCGCGCGGCGATGTGGCAACGGCGGCCTTCATCTCGATCCACAACATGGCCTCGTGGATGATCGACAAGTTCGGCTCTCCCGAGTTGCGCGAACGCTTCGTCCCGTCACTGGTGACGATGGACAGGATCGCCAGCTACTGCCTGACCGAGCCTGGTTCCGGTTCGGACGCGGCGGCCCTTCGCACGACCGCCGTGCGCGATGGCGACCACTATGTGCTGAATGGCTCCAAGGCCTTTATCTCGGGCGCTGGTGCCTCCGACATCTATGTCGTCATGGTTCGCACGGGAGAGGAAGGTGCCAAGGGCATCTCGGCCATCGGCGTCGAGAACGGCACGGCGGGCCTGTCTTTTGGTGCGAACGAGAAGAAGATGGGCTGGAACGCCCAGCCGACGGCTGTGGTCAGCTTCGACGACTGCCGCGTGCCGGTTGCCAACCTGATCGGTGCCGAGGGCGACGGCTTCAAATACGCCATGGCTGGCCTCGACGGCGGCCGCCTGAACATCGCCGCCTGCTCTCTGGGCGGGGCGCGTCTCGCTCTGGAAACGGCGCGGGAATACGTCGAAAGCCGCAAGCAGTTCGGCAAGCCGATCGGCAGCTTCCAGAACACCCAGTTCAAGCTGGCCGACATGGCCACTGACCTAGAGGCCGCCCGTCTGATGGTGCGTCGTGGCGCATGGGCCATCGACACGGGTCATCCCGAAAAGACCAAATGGTGCGCCATGGCCAAGCGTCTGGCCACCGACAGCTGTTTCCAGATCGCCGACGATGCCCTGCAACTGCATGGCGGCTATGGATACCTGAAGGACTATCCGCTGGAGCGCATTGTGCGTGACCTGCGCGTCCATCGTATCCTTGAAGGCACGAACGAGATCATGCGCGTGATCATCGCGCGTGAGCTGTCCAAGGCTTGAGTCATGACGGTCCGGCACGGCACTTCTGGTTTTTGGGTTCCAGATAGGGTTGTGTCGTCCGGACCGGACATTGCCACGGGGGAGGTATCCATGACCGCACAGCCTGTTTCAGCCTCTGAAGACGCCGTTACTATCGATCCCAATGCACAGCTTTGGGCCACTTGGCGCGAAATGACCGCGCTGTTCACCTTCCGCAGGATGGTTTCGCACCTGTTGGGGTCAAAGTCCGGATGGGGCATTTACACCGTTGATGTGGTGTCGACCCTGAAATCTATGCCAGTGGCGGTGAAGGGGCAGCAGGTCCTGACGCGGCTTTCTAATGAAGAACTGCTGCGCCTCAAATCGCTGGCCGATCTCAACGCGCGTCGTAATGAATCCATCTGGAAGATGGCGGCGCTGATCTATGTGTCGGTGCCGCTATCCCTGCTTCTCGCGGGTCTGCAAATGTCGCCAGCCTATGTGAAGGAGATACTGCGTCTCGGCGGGGCCGGGTTTGTGGTTTTCTTCTTTGCCATGTTGGCCTCGCTGACGATCTATTATTCCACCAACTGGCGCGCCCGACAGATTGAAGCCCTGATCGAGCTGACCCTGATCGAGCGCGGCAGCCTGTCGTTCAATGCGGGCAATCAGGCATGAGCGCCATCGCCTGCGAACGCACCTTTCAGCAGATTGTTGGCGGGTCTTCGCGGGCAGTCCGCGTGGTGTTCAACCAGCCTGTGGCCGAGGCCGATGACTGTCGTTGTGACGGCACAATCCACTGGCCTGATGCAAGCCGGTATGAATTCCACGCTATGGGCATCGACAGTGTTCAGGCCATTCTTTTGGCCCAGAGTGTCGCTGCCATCCGTCTTTACGCTGCCAGTCCTCAAGTGTTCTGGCACGAACCGAATGATCGTCTCGGTCTCTATCTGACGCCGCTGCTGCGTCATCTGGAGCGGGATCGTAAACCCTCTTGGGAGGAAAGCTTGTCCGAACCTGAAGTCATTACCCGCATCGAGTCCGGCGTTGGCCGTATCACCCTGAACCGGCCCAAGGCGATCCACGCCCTGAACCGTGCCATGTGCGAGGCGATGATCGAGGCGCTGCACGCGTGGAAGTCGGATGATGCCGTCGCCTCGGTTCTGATCGACCATGCGGGCGAGCGCGGCTTTTGTGCGGGTGGCGACATCCGCATGATCGCCGAAAGCGGCGCGGGCAATGCTTCCGAGGCCAAGGCCTTCTTCCATACCGAATATCAGTTGAACCATCTGATGTTCGAATATCCCAAGCCGATCACCGCCATCGTGGACGGTATCGTCATGGGCGGCGGCGTGGGCATTTCCGAGCCTGCTACGGTGCGCGTGGCGACCGAGCGCACCACCTATGCCATGCCGGAAACGGGCATCGGCCTGTTCCCCGATGTGGGCGGCGGCTGGTTCCTGCCGCGCCTTCCGGGCCAGACGGGCGTGTGGCTGGCGCTGACAGGCGCGCGTCTGAAGGCCGCCGATACGGTCGCTCTGGGTATCCATACCCACTATGTGGCGTCCGATGTGGTGGAGGCGATGAAGGCCGACCTGCTAGCCAATCCGTCCGATCCCAAGGCGGTGCTTGAGCGCGTATCGGGCGATGCGGGCGAGGCACCGCTGGCCCCCTATCGTGAGGCCATCGACCGCCTGTTCGCTTTCGATACGGTCGAGGAAATCTTCGCCGCGCTGGAATCTGACGGTTCAGAATGGGCGCTGAAACAGTTGGCGACCCTGAAAACCAAGTCGCCGCAGTCGCTCAAGGTTTCCCTTCGCCAGATCCGCAAGGGGGCCAAGATGGCGACCTTCGCTGACAACATGGCGATGGAATATGCGCTGGGTGGCCGCGTCGTCTCCACGCACGATTTCCAGGAGGGCGTCCGCGCCGTCATCATCGACAAGGACAACGCCCCCAACTGGCAACCCGCCGATATTGCGGGCGTCAGTGACGACATGGTCGAGGCGCTGTTCGCCCCTCTGCCGCAAGACGAACAATGGACGCCGCTGTCATAAGAACTGGGTCCCCGTCTGCGCGGGGATGAGCGGAAAATAGGGAAGAAACGACCATGACCAAGATCGCATTCATCGGCCTCGGCAATATGGGCGGGGGCATGGCGGCCAATCAGGCCAAGGCGGGACACGAGGTCCGCGCCTTCGACCTGTCGGCAGACGCCCTGAAACGCGCGGAAGCGGCGGGCTGCACGCCGGTGGCCTCGGTCGCCGAGGCGGTCAAGGACGCCGAGGTGGTCATCACCATGCTGCCCGCTGGCCCGCACGTGCTGTCGGTCTATTCGGAACAGGTGCTGCCTAACGCGCCGAAATCGGCCCTGTTGCTCGACTGCTCGACCATCGACGTCGAAACCGCGCGCAAGGTGGCGGGATTGGCGACCGAGGCGGGCTTTGTCTTTGCCGACGCCCCCGTATCGGGCGGCACGGCGGCGGCGGATGCGGGGACTCTGGCCTTCATGGTCGGGTGTGACGAGGCCGTCTTCTCATCCGTCGAGGCGGCGCTGGAGCCGATGAGCCGCATCACCATCCGCGCGGGCGACCACGGCGCGGGTCAGGCGGCCAAGATCTGCAACAACATGCTGCTGGGCATTTCGATGATCGGCACCTGCGAGGCCATCGCCCTTGCCGAAAAGCTGGGCCTCGACCCCGAGCGTTTCTTCGAGATCGCGTCCAAGTCGTCGGGCCAGTGCTGGAGCGTGACCAGCTACTATCCGTGGCCCGGCCCTGTGCCGACCGCCCCGTCCAACCGCAACTATGAAGGCGGCTTTGCCACCGCCATGATGCTCAAGGACCTCAAGCTGGCTCAAGACGCCGCCGCCAAGGCCGGAGCCTCCACCCCGCTCGCCGCCCAAGCCGAGGCCCTCTACGCCCTATTCAACAACCTCGGCAACGGCCACCGCGACTTCTCGGCTATGCTGGAGATGCTGCAGGGGAAGCAATGATCTGAGAAACCAATATCTTACAACACGATATCGGGACGGTATAAAACTTATGGCTAAGTTGCAGAATTAGCTTGCATTTTAAGATTTATTGTATATCAGTGTTATGGGGCAGCCAACGCCGGAACTACCCAGAGCATCTAGCTTAGGTGCAGGCCAGAAATGGCAATTATGGGCCGGGGGGCTGCCTCACTCATCTTCGAAAATAGCCACAAATTCTCTTTGCGCTTCAGTTATTTGTATTTGCTGATGCGGGGGAAATATTTTTATTCCGTATCCAATAAATCGGGTTCCACGGTTAAAAATATTATCTTTAATTATTCGCGCGTAGCGTGCTTCATGATTTCCATAAAAATCCGGTTCCAAACCTTGAGTTACTCCGGACACCACTAGATCTGCGATCTGTAGTCCGTAGCAATTCGATTGATCGCGAGCTTCGACGGCAGCTACGTCGATTACAGGCCAATGGATCTGAGTCTGTTGTAGTTTTAAGCTGTTTAAATAATCACGGAAACCATCGTAAGACATGCCTCCGCGTCGATCGAAAATGATTTTTACGCGACCATCTCCTTCCTTTGCGATTGGTCTGTAATCTCTACATAGCCATGAAATACGCTCGATAAGATAGCGGCATGCGTATTGGTATAACTGGTTTTATTTTTGAATTTTTCTTTATCAATCGATGGCTTGTGTATCATGATACAGATCGATCTGAACGGCTTTCCTGCCAATGTTTGGACGGCCATGACTCGTTGTTGGTGATCCAAATCTTTAAAATGTAGGCGTCTATTCCTGCGCTGTGCGGGGAGTGCGCGTATTATTTGCTTAGCGCACTCGACAGCCTCTAAATCTCTAGATTTCCGCCAGACAGTCGCGCCTATACACAACCATGTTGACGGCCCTCCAGAACCACCAGGTGTTCGGAAATGTCCGGTTAGACCATCGTCACCTGACTCGTCGACATAGGCGATAAATGTGTGTGTCATTATTGAAGAATGTTGTTATTTAAAAGTCTCGCTTACGCCATTGTGAGCGGCATATCTAGAGCTTTGCTTTATTTCGGATTGCATGTGACGTCGCCCCGCCTTGGCGCTACAAGGCGCGCATGACCCTTATCGTTTTTAACAAGCCGTTTGATGTGTTGAGCCAGTTCACCGACAAGGGGACGGAAGGCTCGGAGCGGCGGACGTTATCCGAATTCATTACCGTGCCGAACGTCTATCCGGCGGGGCGGCTGGATCGGGATAGCGAAGGCCTGATGCTGCTGACCGACGACGGGCGGTTGCAGTCGCGCATCACCGAGCCGCGCTACAAGACCAAGAAAACCTATCTGGCGCAGGTTGAGGGTATTGCCACCGAAGAGGCGTTGGAAAAACTGCGCCGCGGGGTGATGCTGAAAGACGGCATGACCCGCCCCGCCGAGGTCGAACTGATCGACGACCCGCAGCTGTGGGAGCGCGTGCCGCCCATCCGCGTGCGCAAGACCGTGCCGGACTGCTGGATCAAGGTGACGATTTCCGAAGGCCGCAACCGTCAGGTGCGCCGTATGTGCGCGGCGGTGGACCTGCCTTGCCTGCGTCTGGTGCGTTGGCGCGTCGGCAACTGGTCGCTGGAGGGCTTGGCCCCTGGCGAGTGGCGCGAAGTCGAGCGCTGAATATGAAAAGCCCCGAAGCAGCTGGCGATCTGCTTCGGGGCTTTTTCCGTTCAGGGCCTGATCGGGGGACGTATCAGGCCGCTGCGCGGTTCTTGACCAGATCATCCACGACGGACGGATCGGCGAGGGTGGAGGTATCGCCCAGCGCGCCCACTTCGTTCTCGGCGATCTTGCGCAGGATGCGGCGCATGATCTTGCCGGAGCGGGTCTTGGGCAGGCCGGGGGCCCACTGGATGACATCAGGCGCTGCGATGGGGCCGATCTCGTTACGCACATGGGCGACGAGGGCTTTGCGAAGCTCCTCGGTCGGTTCCGTGCCCGCGTTCAGCGTCACATAGGCATAGATGCCCTGACCCTTGATGTCGTGCGGGAAGCCGACCACGGCGGCCTCGGCCACGTCGTCGTGCGATACGAGGGCGCTTTCCACCTCGGCGGTGCCCATGCGGTGGCCCGACACATTGATCACGTCATCGACGCGGCCCGTGATCCAGTAATAGCCGTCCTCGTCACGACGGCAGCCGTCGCCGGTGAAATACTTGCCCGCATAGGTCGAGAAATAGGTGTCGAAGAAGCGCTGGTGGTCGCCATAGACGGTGCGCATCTGGCCGGGCCAAGAGTCTGTGATGCACAGATTTCCCTCGGTCGCGCCCTCCAGAACCTTGCCCTCGGCATCGACGATTTCCAGCTCGACCCCCGGCAGCGGCTTGGTCGCCGAGCCGGGCTTGAGGTCCGTCGCACCGGGAAGCGGCGAGATCAGGATGCCGCCCGTTTCCGTCTGCCACCACGTATCGACGATGGGCAGTTTGCTGTCGCCCACCACTTCGTAATACCAGCGCCATGCCTCGGGGTTGATTGGCTCGCCCACCGTGCCCAGCAGGCGAAGGGAGGCGCGGCTGGAGGCCTTCACCGGCGCATCGCCCTCCTTCATCAGGGCGCGAAGGGCGGTGGGCGCGGTGTAGAAGACATTGACCTTGTGCTTGTCGATCACTTCCCAGCAGCGCGACACGGTCGGATAGTTCGGCACGCCCTCGAACATCAGGGGCGTGGCTGCGTTCGAGAGCGGGCCATAGACGCCATAGGTGTGACCCGTCACCCAGCCCACATCCGCCGTGCACCAATAGATCTCGCCCGGTCGGTAATCGAACACATGCTGGTGCGTCCACGACGCCCAGACGAGGTAGCCGCCGGTGGTGTGCAGCACGCCCTTGGGCTTGCCCGTCGAGCCGGAGGTGTAGAGGATGAAGAGCGAGTCTTCCGCCTTCATCGGCTCCGGCGGACAATCGGGGCTGGCGGCATCGATGGCGGTTTTCCAGTCGATGTCGCGGCCTTCTACCATCGGCACCTCGGCGTCGGTGTGGCGCAGGACCAGCACCTTCTTTACGCCCGATACCTTTTGCAGGGCGGCATCCACATTGGCTTTCAGCGGGACCTTCTTGCCACCGCGACAGCCTTCGTTGGCGGTGATGACAAAGCTAGAGGCGCAGTCCTCGATCCGGCCCGCGATGCTATCCGGCGAGAAGCCGCCAAAGATCACCGCATGGATGGCCCCGATGCGGGCGCAGGCCAGCATGGCATAGGCCGCTTCGGGCACCATCGGCATGTAGAGGGTGACGCGGTCGCCCTTCTTCACGCCGTTGTCCTTCAACACATTGGCGAGGCGGCTGACCTGATCGTGCAGCTCGCCATAGGTGATCTTGCGGCTGTCGCTCGGCTCGTCACCTTCCCAGATGATGGCGACCTCGTCTTTACGGGCGGGCAGGTGGCGGTCGATGCAGTTGGCCGAGACGTTCAGAACCCCGTCCTCGAACCATTTGATGCGGAAATCGTCCTTATTGAAGGATACGTCCTTGATCTTGGTCGGGAAGGTCATCCAGTCGAGGCGCTTGGCGACCTCGCCCCAATAGGCTTCCGGTGTTTCGCGTGCGGCCTTGCAAGCGGCCTCATAGGCCGCAGCGTCCATGTGCGAGCGGGCGGCGAGGTCTTTGGAGACGGGATAGATCTGTGGTTCGTGCACGCTTTTATTCCTCCGAGGTGTCCCGTCGGCCTCTGTTTGGGTCGAGGCCGTTCAGGGCGGGTAGTGTCTCTGGTTTTTAGAATCCGTATTTTGCGAACAGGATCAGTCGGGTCATATCTCCCGAAGCGCCGTTCTCTAGTTCACGCTTTCCGAACATTAGTTCAGAACCGATGTCTAGTCCTTTGAGGGGGGTGTAGATCAAGTTTGCACGAATGCTGGCGGCGGACTTGGTCAAGGCAAGTCCGGTCAGTTCGGTGGGGTTGTCGATGGTCTGGTAGCCGCCGATCAGGCTGGAGCGCCAGCCGGGGGCCCAGACATGGCGATAGGCCCCATAGCCCGCGACAATGCCGATGGCCTCAAGCTCGCCATTAGCGTTCAGCACCGCGTCGTTGGACAGGTTCAGGCCGACATAACGTCCGATGCCTTGACCACCTGTGACAACAAAGCGGATGTCGTCCTGTTCGCCCACCTTGACCTTGCCCGTAGCGGACAGGCCCCAGCCCGTGGCGGTGGTGTCGATATCCAGCGCGGGGTTCTGGTGGCGCAGTTGCCGCACAAGGCCGGACATCTGGAACTCGCCCCATGGACGCTTGACGATATAGCGGCCGACCAGATCGGGCAGGGCGTTGTCATCGGCCACGATCCGCACGCCGCCACCGAAGGGGGTGACGGTGGTTTCAGGGTTTTCGATGGCGATGGCGAACGGGCCGCGGGTGTAGCGGACCTGCGTCTGGCGCACGGCCACGGCCCCTTCGACCGGACCGATATAGTCGGCGCTTTCCGGCAGGGTCGAGGTGTTGGAGAAGGTGGTCCATTCCTGACCGATCAGCCAGTTATCGATGGTGATGAAGGCGCGGCGCAGCGCCGGATTGGAAGGGTTGGTCGTGCGTTCATCGCCGCTGCCGGGCAGGACCTGGAAATCCATTTCCAACAGGCCGCCGACCTTGTGCTCGCCAACCGTTCCGTCAGCGCTGAGCCAGAATCGGGTCTGGCGGGCACCGAAATCAGTCTGGGTACCTTCGCTCTCTCCGCCGACGGGGATGCTGGAGGGCAGGTAGAAATCGCGGATCAGATCACCGCTGGCGGGGTTGCCGTCGCCATAGCTTGTGACGCGGGCATCGGCCTTGATGAAGCCGCCGAACTTCAGAATGTGGTTGCCGACGCGGAAGCCGTCAGCGGGAGCGCTGGATGTCTGGATGGTGGCGGGGGGAGGTGTTTGGGCATGCGGAATACGCAGAATGTTGTCGGGAGGCGAAGCGGGCGCAGGGCTAACTTCAGGGCGTACCGAACGAATTTCTGCTTTGAGGCTGTTTAATTCAGCCTCTAGCTGTGCAATACGGGCCTCTAACGCAGCGGTCGCATCCTGGGCGCTGGCATCAGAGGTCCAGACCGCAGACGCCGCCAGCAACGCAACTGTTGCCGCGCCGCCCCACAGGCGGTGTTTTACCATAATTTCCTCCCGGGCCTGAACTTTTGCAGGTCTCCGAGTGGCACCTTTCCGCGTCACGATGGTTTCTGACATCTAGCCATTGGTCTAATCTCGACCAAAGTCGAAACTGTGCCATGGTGTTGCCACGGCCATGCGGCACAGCCCGCAACTAGAACCGATAGGGAAGGACCTACATGGATCGCATCGTTGTCGCAGACGATCACCCCCTGTTCCGCGAGGCACTTGTCTCGGCTGTGCGTAAGGCTCGACCTGACGCGCAGGTGGTGGAGTGTGCCAGCCTTGCTGAAGCCAATACGGCGCTCGGCCAAGGCCCTGTCGATCTTATGCTGCTGGACCTGAAACTGTCCGACGTTGAAGGCATGACGGGTCTGAACCTGATCCGCGCCAACTATCCGGCGGTGCCGGTGGCGGTGGTGTCGGCCAGCGAAGAGCCGCAGACCATCCGTAGCGCACTGGCCATGGGCGCGTCGGGCTTCATTCCGAAGTCCTCGGCGCTGGAAACCATGGTCGAGGCAATCAGCGCCATTCTGGACGGCGATAGCTGGGCTCCGGATGTGGGCGAGGCCTCGGATGAGGAAGCCGACCTGCAGAACCGCATTGCCAGTCTGACGCCGTCGCAACTGCGTATTCTGGAAGGCCTGAAAGCGGGTCGCCTGAACAAGCAGATCGCCTTTGACCTTGGCGTGACCGAGGCCACCATCAAGGCCCACCTGACCAGCGTGTTCCGCAAACTCGGCGTCCAGAACCGCACCCAGGCTGTCATTTTGGCCCAGCAGATCGATCTGGGCTGATCGCAGCGGACCCCATACTAAAACGGCGCGCCCCATCAGGGACGCGCCGTTTTAGTATGGGCTGTAGGAAGATCCCGAAGGGATCACCCGCTAAACATGTCCTCACGTAGCGAGCCACCGCGTGGCAAGTGATAGGGCGTGAACGCAGTGCGTTCACCCACTAAGGAAAGCCTTCAAGCTTGCCGGTTTCACCGGCTTGCGCAGAAGTGTGACATCCGCTTCAGCAGCCTGTTCGGCGAGTTGGTCGCGGGTATCGGCGGTGACGAGGGCGATGCGCTCGACGTTGCGGGTGTGCAGGTGTTTGATGATCTCAAACCCGTCCGGTTCGTGGTCGCCCAGATGCAGGTCCACGACGGCGGCATCAATCGGCCCCTCGATCTGGCGCACCTGTTCAAGATTGCTGGCGGTGTATGGCTCTGCGCCCCAACGCTTCAGCAGGATTTTCAGGGCTTCGAGGATAGCATCCTCATTGTCGACGCACAGGACCCGCAGGCCGTTTAGACGCGAGCGCTGCTCGATAGAGCGGCTGTCATTACGCTGGGCAGGGGCGGCGGTGCGCGGCGTGGAGATGCGGAAGGTCGAACCCTTGCCCACGTTCGATACAAGAGAGATCGGGTGACCGAGCAGGTCCGAGAGGCGCTGGACAATGGCAAGGCCGAGACCGGCAGCGGGCTCGTCTACGGGCGCGCCGGGCAGGCGGACAAACTCGCCGAAGATGGCGGCACGGGCCTCGTCCGGAATGCCGCGTCCGGTGTCGGTGACGACGATGTCGATGCGATCTCCTCTACGACGCGCGCCCAAAACCACGCGGCCGTCGTCCGTATAGCGAATGGCATTGGCGATCAGGTTTTGCAGCATTGAGCGCAGCAGGTCGCGGTCGGTCGAAATCCAGACCGAAGACGGCACGATCACCAACTCGAGCCCCTTGGCCTTGGCCATGGGTGTGAACTCGCGGGCGATATCGTTGAACAGCTGGCTGAGTTGCAATGGCGCGACGGCAGGCTGAACGCCACCGGCTTCCAGTTTGGACAGGTTCAGAAGGGCGGTCAGAAGACGGTGCGCGCTCTCGATCGAGCGGTCGGCATTGGTGGCCATGTTGCCGGCATCAGACGCACTGACAACGGGGTCTTCGCGCAGGGCGGCGATGAAAAGACGCGCGGCGTGCAGGGGTTGCAACAGGTCGTGGCTGGCGGCGGCAAGGAAGCGGGTCTTGGAGGCCGTGGCGCGCTCGGCCAGATCACGCGCAGCCTCCAGCTGCTCGGTGCGCTCGGTGACGCGAGCTTCCAGCATCTCGTTGGCTTCTTCGAGTTGTTCGGCGGCGCGGCGCAGGTCGGTGATGTCGGTGTAGGAGGTCACATAGGCCCCGCCCGTGATCGGCTCGCCCACGGCGCGCAGGATGCGGCCATCGGGGCGGGCCTTCACCAGCTCGTGGCGCACTCGACGTGACAGGGCGTCGATACGGCGGTCGACCCAGTTCTCGATCTCTTCTGGCGTCAGGCGATTGAGATCGCGCTCGGCGTTGAAGCGATAGACCGAGGCAATCGGCATGCCCACGTGCAGGAAGCCGTTGGGCAGTTCAAACATCTCCACATAGGGACGGTTCCACGCCACAAGGCGCAGGTCCTCGTCCACCACGCTGACCCCCTGATCGATGTTGTCGAGGGTGGTCATCAGAAGCTGGCGGTTGAACTGGACGGCTTGCGAGGCTTCGTCGAGCATACGCACCACGTCCTCCGGCGCGCGTCCGCCCCCAGCCAGCGCGGCCGAGATAATTCGCCGGGCGGCCACGGCACCTACGGCACCGGCCAGCATA
>JAEZHG010000042.1 GCA_023436945.1 Pseudomonadota bacterium
AATGATCTGGCCGTAGCGGTCCTGAACCACTTCGATCAGATAAGGGTCAACACGACGGCCACCGTTCACAAAGGCCGCATAGGCCGAGGTGATCTGGTAAGGCGTGGTTTCCCCTGCCCCCAGCGACATGGCGAGGTTCGCGTCCATATCGTCGACCACGCCCATCTTCTTGGACAGTTCGACAACGTTCCGCATACCTACAGCCTGCGCCAAACGCACGGTCATGACGTTGCGCGACAGTTCCAGACCGCGACGCAGCGACTGCGGACCATAGTAGCGACCGCTATAGTTCGACGGGGACCATGCCTTGCCACCCGGCCCACCGGGGAAGCTGATCGGCGCATCCAGCACAACCGAGGCCGGCGTGAAGTCGCCTTCCAGAGCCGCCGCATAGACGAACGGCTTGAAGGTCGAACCGGGCTGACGACGGGCTTGAGTTGCACGGTTGAAGCTGGACAGGGCGTAGGAATAGCCGCCGACCATAGCCAGAACGCGGCCCGACTGCGGCTCTATAGCCACCAGCGCGCCGTTCACAGCCGGAATCTGGCGCAGGCCATATTGACCACCTTGCGGCTCGACGAAGATCAAGTCTCCGCGCTTCAGCGGCTTGCGGCTGTTGTTCGACCACGCCACGTCCGAAGCCAGAAGTGATCCGGTCTTGCCCTCGGCTGCGGTGATGATGCGTACGTTAGAGCCTTGAACGCTTTCGACAGCAGCGGCCTGCCATGTGCGACGCTCGGAAGGCGTCTGTTTCTTTGCGGCCTCGGCCTGCCATCCTTCAGCGAAATCGGTCTCGCCCCATGCACCGCGCCAGCCATGGCGACGGTCATAGTCTTCTAGACCACGCATAAGGGCAACGCGCGCCGCCGATTGCAGTTCGGGATCAAGCGTCGTGCGCAGATAGTAGCCACCACGGTTCACCTCTTCGGTGCCGTACATGGCGATGGCGCGACGGCGGGCCTCTTCGACGAAGAAGTCGGCGTCTGCATATTCCGCACGACGCGGTGCGGCGCGGGTCGTCAGCGGACGGGCGACGGCCTGCGTATAGGCTTCCTTGGTAATGAAGCCCGCGCTTTCCATCTGGCCTAGAACCCAGTTGCGACGGTTCAGGGCGCCTTCCGGATTGCGACGCGGATGATAGTTGGACGGAGCCTTGGGCAGCGCGGCAAGGAAGGCGGCCTCATCGACAGTCAGCTGCTCCAGCGACTTACCGAAATAGTTATAGGCTGCCGATGCAACGCCATAGGAACGATAGCCGAGATAAATCTCGTTCATATACAGTTCCAGAAGCTGCTCTTTGGTCAGGGTCGCTTCCAGACGGGCGGAAAGAATGGCTTCTTTCAGCTTGCGGTTGATGCTGCTCTCGTGGGTCAGCAGAACGTTCTTGGCGACCTGCTGGGTGATGGTCGAACCACCTTCCAGACGACGGCCGGACACAACGTTGAACACGTTCTTGATAACCGCGCGGCCAATGCCGGAAACGTCGATACCGCCGTGGTAGAAGAAGTTGCGGTCCTCGGCAGCGAGGAAGGCCTGAACCAGCGACTCCGGCACCTGCTCATAGGTGACATAGATACGGCGCTGGTCAGAGAACTCGCCGATCAGGGTGCCGTCACCAGCATAGACACGCGTTGCCGTCGCCGGACGATAATCCGCCAGCTCCGACGTATCGGGCAGATCGTAAAAGACATAGGCCGCATAGACAGCCACCAGCACACCCGCCGCGGCCACACCGGCCAGCAGCGTCATACCTGCCCAGACGAACCAGCGTTCGGCTATCTTCACCCTGAACTCCGCAACAGGCTCATCACTACCTGATGAGCAATATCCCTAGCCGCCCCTCGCGCATAGCCCGACGAACGGTCTCGGGACGATTTCAGTCTAAACTACCGCCCTTGTCTCGTAGCAAGCGTGCCTTGTCGCGTTGCCAGTCGCGCTCGGCGCTGGTTTCGCGTTTGTCGTGCAGCTTCTTGCCCTTGGCCAAGGCGATTTCCAGCTTCGCCACGCCGCGCTCGTTCAAATAGAGGCGGATAGGCACGATAGTCCGGCCATCACGCTGGACAGCCGCCAACAGCTTGTCGATCTGGCGGCGGTGCAGCAACAGCTTACGGTGGCGGCGCGGTTCGTGGTTGAACCGGTTGGCCATCTTATAGGGCGGGATATCGGCGTTGATCAGCACCATCTCGTTGCCTTCCGGCGAGACGTAGCTTTCGGCGATATTGGCCCTGCCGTCACGCAGGGCCTTGATCTCGGTGCCAAGCAGCTGAATGCCGGCTTCGATATTGTCCTCAAGGAAATAGTCGAAACGGGCACGCCGGTTCTCGGCGATGGTCTTTTGCTTGGGCGCGTCTTTAGCCATTAGCTGATCCCTGCGGCCAGCATGGCAGCATCAATCGCCGGACGCACCTCTGCACGGGTTTGCGCCAGCGGAAGACGGACTTCCTCGGTGCAGTAACCCAGCTTGGACAGGGCGTATTTGGTCGGCGACGGCGAGTTGTCGAGGAACAGACCCTTGTGCAGCGCAATCAGGCGGTCCTGCCAGATACGGGCCGTAGCCAGATCGCCGGACTGTACCGCATAATGCAGCGCCACCATGGCTTCAGGTGCCACGTTCGAGGTCACCGAGATCACGCCTGCACCACCGTGTGCGGCATAACCGAGGTACGACGGGTCATCGCCCGAGATCAGATCAAATTGACCTTCGATGTGGGTGCGCATCCAGCTGATGCGCGACAGGTCGCCCGTGGCGTCCTTGATGCCAACGATATTCGGGTGCTTGGCAAGATCGGCAACGGTCTCGTTGGCCAGATCAACGCCTGTGCGACCCGGTACATTATAAAGCAGCATCGGCAGCTCGACCGCATCGGCGACAGCTTCAAAGTGCGCGCGCATGCCCTCTTGCGACGGGCGGTTATAGTATGGCGTCACCACCAGCGAACCGTCCGCGCCTACGGTCTTGGCAAAGCGCGACAGTTCAATGGCCTTGTCCGTAGCGGACGAACCTGCACCGGCGATCACGCGGATACGTCCCGCGGCGATTTCGACGCACATCTCGACAACACGTTTATGTTCATCAAGGTGCAACGTTGCGCTCTCGCCGGTCGTTCCCATCGGAACAACACCATGCACGCCCGCAGCGATTTGACGTTCCAGCAGTTTTTTAAACGCTGCTTCGTCCACGTTTCCGTCACGAAGAGGTGTGATCAATGCGGTGATCACGCCCTTGAACAAATGGGCGATCATGGGAAGAACTAACCTGTGTGGAAGGCGAGCGGATCAACCGCCCGTTATCATAATGGGTGCAAAGGGTATTTCGCCTGCGGCCCCACCGCAACAAGTAGATGCATGAGGATCAGACGACTGATGATTGTGACGACCTTCGCAGCCGCTATCGCGGTCATGGCTCCCCCCGTCCAGGATGTCGTTAACAGCGTCTCGACACCATACACTGCCACAGCTTCCGGCATCCTAAGCCCCGCAGACGCGGCCCTTGTGCAGCAAGGTCTGGCCAGTGCCCGTGCCCGTGATGTGATTGGTACCCAGTCGATCATGTCGCGCATTTCCGACCCGTCTGCGCGCAAACTGGTCGAATGGGCATTGGTCGATACCTCCGACCGCCAGATGTCCTATTCAGACCTCATGCGCGCCAATACCGATCTGAACGGCTGGCCGCGCAGTGATTCGCGCCGCGCCGCAGGTGAGCGCGCTCTGGACGCCGCGGGTGCGGGGCGTGATGCTGCTCTCGCCTTCTTTGCGAATGAAAAGCCGACCACCGTTCAGGGTGCCATCGCCCTCACCTCGGCTCTCGAACAGGCCGGTCGTCGGGATGAGGCTCAAAACCTGATCCGCGAATGGTGGCGCACCCAGTCGTTTGATCTGGCCGAACAGAACCGTATCCAGTCGCGCTGGGGCAACTGGCTGTCCGCTGATGACCATAACGCCCGCCTTTCGACCCTGCTAAGCGGCCCGCATGGTCCAGCAACCCGCGCCATGGTGTCCATGGTTTCGCCTGAGCGTCAGGCCGTCGCCAATGCGATCATCGCCCTTCGCACCGCCTATGCGCCCGATGCCATTGTCGCCAACCTCTCGCCACAGCAAGCCACCGATCCGAACGTGGTGCTTGAGCGCGTAAAGCTGCTGCGCTCTGCCAACCGCCAGCAGGAAGCGTTTGATCTTCTGGCCTATCTGCCAGCCTCGCCAAACCACTCTGACGGCCAGAACACGCTCTGGAGCGAGCGCCGCAACTATTTCCTCGACGCCCTGCGTATGGGGAACAATCAGGCGGCCTATAATGCCTTTGCCGGCCACGGCTTCCCTTCGGGCGAACGTAAGGTGGATGCCGAGTTCTTCGCCGGTTGGGTGGCCCTGACCAAGTTGAATGATCCGGCACGGGCTGCGGGCCACTTCGAGGCTCTTCGCCAGTCGTCCCAGACACCCATTACGCAAGGTCGCGCCCTCTATTGGCTGGGCCGCGCCGCAGAAGCTCAAGGCAAGCGCGAAGACGCCATGCGCTGGTATCAGGCCGGTGCCGAACACTGGCAGACCTTCTATGGCCAGTTGGCGGCAGAAAAGGCAGGTATCACGACCCTGAACCTGCCGGGTGAGCCTGATCCATCCACCGAGGACCGCCAGCGTTTCGAGAGCAACGAGATCGTTCGCGCCACGCGTATCCTCGCCTCCATCGGCGAGAAGAATCTGGTTCGCGTCTTCGCCTATCACCTCGATGATACGCTGGTGTCGCCTTACGATATTTCGATGCTGTTCGACCTGGTCCAGCAGTCCGGCGACCAGTTCGGCGCCATGATGGTTGGCCGCGCCGCTAGCGGCCGTGGCTTTGTGATGCCGGAACGCATGTATCCGATCCAGCTTCCGGAACAGATTCCAGGCATGGCTCCGGTAGAATTTGCACTAGCCATCACCCGTCAGGAATCCAGCTTCGATCCACTGGTCCGCTCCCACGCCGATGCGCGCGGCATGATGCAGCTTCTGCCCGCGACCGCGCGTGGTGTTGCACGCCGTATGGGGCGTTCATTCAGCGACGACCAACTGTGGGACCCGCAGGTGAACATGACGCTGGGCAGCTATCACCTCGGTGAACTGCTAAACAACTTCGGCCAGTCACCATTGCTGGCTGCTGTGGGCTATAACGCCGGCCCTGCCCGTCCGCCGCAATGGACTGCCCGTTGTGGTGATCCGCGTCAGGCGCAGGTCGATCCCATCGACTTTATCGAGTGCACGCCCTTCACCGAGACGCGCAACTATATGATGCGGGTTATGGAGAATATGGCGATCTACAAGGCACGCCTGAACGGAGGCTCGGCTCCGCTGACGCCATCGGCCGATCTGGCGCGTGGCACGCCGCCCTATAGCGGCCCGCGTTCCTATACGCCGTAAAAGTTATTGGGTTTGAACGGGTCGCCACATCGGCGGCCCGTTTGCCAATTGGCTCAGGCCGCGAAGCCCTTGAGCAAGGCATCGATCTGGGTATCCACCAGTATCTGACGGTCAGCCCAGCTAAAGTTCGGCTTGGTAATCACCAACGACACCAGTCCGTGGACGCTAACCCACAGAAGCTGCGTCACCACCGTCACGTCGCCTTTGAGCTGGCCCGACTTGATGGCCGCATCAATCGCCGTGATGAAGTTGCTGTAGAGCTGCGCCGCCGCTTTTTGAGCTACAGTCTCTGTGCCATCTGCAGAAGGAAGGGTCGGCATCATGAAGGCCAGACGATAGGCGTTCGGATGTTCGAACCCGAACTCGATATAGCCACGCGAAAGATCGCGAATGCAGACCATCGGGTCCGTGCTTGAGGCCGCACATTTCAGCTGGCGCTCAAGCAGCCCTTCGAAAGCGTTGCGACAAATCTCGTTCAGTATCTCGCCCTTATCAGCGAAATGCATATAGAGCGCCGTCGATGACAGACCGACTTCGTCCGCGATCTTGCGGATGGTCGCGCCCTCGAAACCCTTCTCGACAAAGATACGTTCGGCTACGGCGAGGATTTCCCCGCGTCGCTCGTGGCCGTCGCCCTTTGCCTTGCGCGTAGAGCGCGATGTCATGGTCGGTTCGGACAACCCGATACTCCCTTAATCCCCCACCATAATCCGGAGTCGTCGCACTCTCCAAACTTGCAAATATAACGCAGTTATATTTAATGCCCGCTTCTGACGTCTTTGGGGGGAGATAGTCTGTTTGAGCGGATATGATTGTCCGCCGCAGCGGCATATCCATGCCGATGGTGCGGTGCGTGGATTACTGATATCCGCCAAGGTCTTAGGCTCTATCGCCGTGGTGATCGCCATCCTCGTTTGGGGGACGTTCAATCCCCTGGTCGAGACCATCTGGCAGGCTGCCTTTCAGGTCGCGCTGGTAACATTCGCCGTATGGCGACTGATCATTATCAGAGCCAGCTACATCAAACCTCCAGTAGTACATGAGCCAGACCACTGGCCCCGCTATACGGTCATGGCGGCCCTCTACAAAGAGGCCAATATGATCAACCAACTGATCGATAATCTCGAAAGCTTCGACTACCCGCGGGAACAGTTGGAGGTGTTCCTGCTGCTAGAGGAATGCGACCATGAGACCATTCACGCCGCCAGCGGTCGCCGCCTGCCAGACTGGATCAAGATCGTCGTCGTTCCCGAGGGCACGCCCCAAACGAAGCCGCGCGCCTTGAACTATGGACTGTCGATGGCCACGGGCGAGTTACTGACCATCTACGACGCCGAGGATGCACCCCATCCCTATCAGCTCAAAGAATCAGCTAGCCGTTTTCACAGCGCACCAGACAGTCTTGCCTGTCTGCAGGCCCCTTTACGTATTCGGCGGATAAACCAGCCCGCTGTCCGCTCGCCCATTCTGGATCACCAGTTCGCTGCCGAGTATGCAGCCCTGTTTGAAGTCGTCTTGCCGGGT
>JAEZHG010000060.1 GCA_023436945.1 Pseudomonadota bacterium
TGAAGGCCGCTCTGTGCCGGAGGCCGCCTCCCTGCCCGTCGGGCGCCGTGGCGCGATTGCGCCCAAGACGGCATCCCAAGCCCGTTATCTGGAACTTCTGGGCCGCTGCGAGCTGACCTTTGGCGTCGGCCCTGCCGGCACGGGCAAGACCTTCCTCGCCGCCGCCTATGGCGCATCCCTGTTGAAGCGCGGTCAGGTGGACCGTCTGGTCATCACGCGCCCCGCTGTCGAGGCCGGTGAGAAACTGGGCTTCCTGCCCGGAGACCTGAACGAGAAGGTCGATCCCTACCTGGCGCCGATCTGGGAAGCGCTGAACGATATTCTGGGTGCCGATGATGTGGCCCGCCGTCGCGAGAAGGGCGAGATTGAAGCTGCTCCCATCGCCTTCATGCGCGGCCGCACCCTCAGCCATGCCTTCGTCATCGTCGACGAGGCGCAAAACACCTCGCGCATGCAGATGAAGATGGTCCTGACCCGTCTGGGCGAAGGGGCCAAGATGGTCGTTACGGGTGACCCAACACAGATCGACCTGATGAACCCGCGCGACAGCGGCCTTGCCCATGCGCTGCGTATTCTGAATGGCGTCGAAGGGGTGGGTATCCACCAGTTCAAATCCGAGGATGTGGTTCGCCATGCCCTCGTGGAGCGCATTGTACGCGCCTATGACGGTGATGCCGCGCGCAACCGTCCGTTTAACGAGTTGGAGTCTGACGAGGCATGATCGAAATCGAGATCGAGGCCGAGGGCTGGAGCACGGCCCTGCCGACTGTAGAGGCCGTGGTGGATACGGCGGCCAAGGCGGCGCTAGGCTCGGTCGAGGGTGATGTGGTGGTACTGCTGGCAGATGATGCGGTGGTACAGGATCTGAATGCCCGTTTCCGCCAGAAGGACAAGCCGACGAACGTGCTGTCCTTCCCTGCTGCGGAAAGCGCCTTCCCGCATCTGGGCGATGTTGTGTTGGGCCTCGAATACTGCGTTGAGGAAGCCAAGGCGCAGGGCAAGACGCTTGAGGCGCATCTGAGCCATCTGGTCGTGCACGGAGTGCTGCATCTGCTGGGCTATGACCATATTGAAGACGAAGAGGCCGAGGAGATGGAGGGCGAAGAGCGCACCATTCTGGCCGGTCTCGGATTTGCCGACCCCTATGCGGGCGAGCGCGACTAAGCGGAGATGAAGCGGGTGTGGGACAAGGCTTTGAGTAACCGCTGGGGGCGCATCGCCTTGGCTCTGGCCGCCGGTCTGCTGGCCGGTCTGGCACATCCTCCGTTCAATATCTGGCTGGGGCTGGTGGGCTATCCGGTCCTGATGCTGCTGGCAGAGCGCTCGGGAAATGTGCGTGGCGGCTTCTGGATGGGCTGGCTGTTCGGCTTTGCCTATTTCTTCATCGGCTGCTGGTGGGTGGCCGAGGCCTTTTTCGTCAATCCTGCTCAAGCGTGGATGGCACCTTTTGCGGCCAGCCTGCTGCCAGCGGGCATCGGCCTGTTCACGGGCGCGGCGGCTGCGCTCTATCGCGCCTTCAAACCCAGGGGGCTTGGACGGATTCTGTTGTTCGTCGCCTGCTTCAGCGGGTTTGAGTGGCTACGCGGCCATGTGCTGACGGGCTTTCCGTGGAATCCTGTCGGGGCTAGCTGGATGGCGGGCTCTGCCCCCTCGCAGTTTGCCTCGGTGGTCGGGGTTTATGGTCTGGGCCTAGTGACGCTTCTAGCGGTCTGTTCTTTCGCGCCGCTGATGCTGTCCCCCAAGGTTCGTGCCAACCAGTATATGGGCCTTTTGGGCGTTGCGATTATTTCTGCACTGTTTGGCTTTGGTAGCGAACGACTGTCCTCTGTGAAGGTCGAGAACTCCGATACTTTGGTGCGAATAGTTCAGGCCAATGTCGCGCAGGAGAACAAGTGGTCGCAAGACTACTATCAGGACATATTGAACCGCTACCTGACCCTGACCGGACAATCGGCCGAGCGTCGGCCGGATGTAGTGATCTGGCCTGAAAGCGCCCTGCCCGATCTGGCCAATAATGTCTTTGCGCGCGCCGATGCCGTGGCGATTGCCGAGGTGCTTCAAGAAGGACAGGTCTTGCTGGCGGGCATGAGCCGCGCAGACGTCGTGCCGGGGCAGCCTGTGCGCTACTATAACTCGCTGTTTGCCCTGACCGATATCGGCGAGCAGGGTCTGAGCATCGACGCCATCTATGACAAGCACCGTCTGGTGCCGTTTGGCGAGTATCTTCCACTGGGCGATCTGATGGGCGCGATCGGCGTCCGCTCGCTGGTCCAGATGCCAGCCGATATTTCCGGCGGTCCTGTGCCGCAGCCGATGTCAGTGCCGAAGCTTCCTGTGGTCCAGCCGCTGATCTGTTATGAGAGCCTGTTCCCCGGCTTCACCAATATGAAGTCCGCAACCCGACCGGAATGGATCGCCAATGTCTCGAACGACGCGTGGTTCGGACAGACCTCGGGACCGAAACAGCACCTTAACCTCGCCTCCTATCGCGTGATCGAGACGGGGCTGCCCATGGCGCGTGCCACGCCAACCGGTGTCAGTGCGATGATTGATCCGCTGGGACGTGTTGTCGAAGGCAGCCGTATCGAGAGCGGCGAAGCTCGCGCGGTAGATGTATGGCTACCAAAACCTCTGGCCGGTACAATCTATGGTCGCCTGGGGGATATTCCCTATGCGGTTCTGGTGCTTCTGCTCGTTGTGGGGGCAGTATTGTCCAGACGTAAGGC
>JAEZHG010000115.1 GCA_023436945.1 Pseudomonadota bacterium
TGGTTGGCCTGCGTTGTTGACGAGGCGGATGTTGTGGCGTGCAGAGAAGCTGGCGACGTCAAGCGGATCGGTTTGATCAACCGCTGCAGCCGCGGCGTCATGCATGTTTACCTGAGCCGTAGCGGCGCATCCGATAGTCAGAGCGGCAATGCTGCCTGCAACAACGGCGGTGATGGACTTTTTCATGGTCTTCCTTCCTATAACTCTCGGCTTTTTAACGCTTGCAGCTTTTGCCAGAGCGCCCCTCGGATGCTAGAACCGACCCTAGCGGATCACGTTCCGATTCCGGCCATTTAAAGCCTGATTTCCTTGACCGACGATAGTTACCAAAACGCCGCTCCTTCGGCATCCGGCGATATTGCAACGATCACCATCGAAAACGAGCTGAAACGCTCGTACCTCGATTACGCCATGAGCGTGATCGTCAGCCGCGCTCTGCCTGATGCGCGCGACGGTCTGAAGCCTGTTCACCGCCGTATCCTGTATTCGATGCACGATTTGAATATGTCGCCTGACCGCGCCTATTCGAAATGTGCCCGTGTGGTCGGTGACGTGCTGGGTCGTTTCCATCCGCACGGCGATAGCTCGGTTTACATGGCACTGGTCCGTATGGCCCAGGACTTCTCCATGGGCCTGACGCTGGTTGACGGTCAGGGCAACTTCGGTTCAGTCGATGGCGATATGCCGGCATCGATGCGTTATACCGAAGCGCGCATGACCCACGCCGCTGTGGCCATGCTGACGGACATCGAAAAAGACACTGTCGATTTCCAGCCGAACTATGACGAAAAGGAACTGGAACCGGTCGTTCTGCCGACCCGTATCCCGAACCTACTGGTCAATGGTGCGGGCGGTATCGCCGTGGGTATGGCGACGAACATCCCGCCGCATAACCTTGGCGAAATCATCGACGCCTCGATTGCCCTGCTGGACGATCCCGACGTTTCGGACGATGCCCTGCTGGATATCGTGCCGGGTCCGGACTTCCCGACCGGTGGCGAGATCATGGGCCGCACCGCGCCGCGCAACGCACTGCGCGACGGTCGTGGCTCGGTCATCGTTCGCGGCAAGGCCTCGATCGAGGAAATCCGCAAGGACCGTGATGCTATCGTCATCACCGAGTTGCCGTATCAGGTCAACAAACAGACCCTGATCGAACGTATCGCCGAGATGGTTCGTGAAAAGCGTCTGGAAGGCATTGCCGACGTCCGCGACGAATCCGACCGCGACGGCATGCGTATGGTCATTGAACTGAAGCGCGACGCTTCGGGCGATGTGATCCTGAACCAGCTCTATCGCTATACGGCGCTGCAATCGTCGTTCGGCGTCAACATGCTGGCGCTGAACCATGGCCGTCCGGAACAGATGGGCCTGCGTGCCCTGCTGGAAGCCTTCCTCGAGTTCCGCGAAGAAGTCATCGTCCGCCGCGTGAAGTTCGAACTGAACAAGGCGCGTGACCGTGGTCACGTCTTGGTCGGTCTGGCCGTGGCCGTCGCCAACATCGACGAAGTGATCCACATCATCCGCTCGTCGGCTGACCCTGCAGAGGCGCGCGAGCGCCTGCAGGCCAAGGCATGGCCGGTGGGTGACATGATGGCTCTGGTCGAGCTGATCGCCGACCCGCGAACCGTTCTGGTCGAAGGTGGTCTGATCAGTCTGACCGACGAGCAGGCCAAGGCCATTCTGGCCCTGACTCTGTCGCGTCTGACCGGCCTTGGCCGTGACGATATCTTCGGTGAGGCCAACACTCTGGCGGGCACCATCTCGGGCCACCTCGAGATCCTGTCGGACCGTAAGAACGTTCTGGCCATCATCCGCGAAGACCTGATCGCCGTTAAGGACCAGTTCGCTGTGCCGCGCCGCACCCTGATCGGTGAGGGCGACCACGAGATGGAAGACGAAGACCTGATCCCGCGTGAGGACATGGTCGTGACCGTCACCCACACCGGCTACGTCAAGCGCGTGGCTCTGAACGCCTATCGCACGCAGCATCGCGGCGGTAAGGGCCGTTCGGCCATGTCGATGAAGGACGAGGATGCCATCACCGGTGTCTTCTCGGCCTCGACCCATACGCCGGTTCTGTTCTTCGCCACCAACGGCAAGGCCTATAAGCTCAAGACGTGGCGTCTGCCGCTGGGCACGCCGCAGTCCAAGGGCAAGGCCTTCGTCAACCTGCTCCCGATCGAGCCGGGTGACAGCATCATGAACGTGCTGCCGCTGCCGGAAGACGAAACGACGTGGGGTGACTACGACATCATGTTCGCCACCAAGTCGGGCGACGTGCGTCGTAACAAGCTCAGCGATTTCGCCACCGTGAACCGCGCGGGCAAGATTGCCATGAAGCTTGAAGGTGACGACTCCATGGTCGGCGTCGCCATCTGTAATGCCGATGACGACATCCTGCTGACCACGGCTCTTGGCCGCGCCATCCGCTTCAAGGCCGACGACGTTCGCGTCTTCAAGGGCCGTGACTCGACGGGCGTTCGCGGTATCCGTCTGCAAGAAGGCGACGAGGTCATCTCCATGGCCGTTCTGGGCCGTGTGGACGCCACGCCGGAAGAGCGCGCGACCTACGTCAAACTGGCCAACGCCAAGCGCCGCGCGGCGTCGGGCGAGGGTGAGGAAGACAACACCCCGACCGAGGCCGATGACGAGGCCGAAGGTTCGGTTGATCTGTCGCCGGAACGCTTCGCAGAGCTTGAAGCGGCCGAGCAGTTCATCCTGACTGTCTCTGAAAACGGTCTGGGCAAGCGCTCGTCGGCCTATGAATACCGCCGCACCGGTCGCGGTGGTCAGGGCCTGACCGCACACGGCCTTGGCGGTCGTGCGGGCAAGCGTCTGGCTGCGGCCTTCCCGGTTCTGGAAAGCGATGACCTGCTGCTGGTCACCGATGCAGGCCAGATGATCCGTACTCCGGTCGAGCAAGTCCGCATCGTCGGTCGCTCGTCGCAGGGCGTGATGATCTTCCGCACGGGTAAGGACGAGACGGTTGTCTCTGTCGAGCGTCTGCCGGGTTCGGAAGACGACGGCGCAGAAGCCGAGGTTGAAGGTGTGATCGAGGGCGAAGCCACCGAAATCACCGAAACGCCTACCGCTTCGGAAGACTAAAACAGATGGCCGTCGAACCTGAAATATGGCTCGACGGCCGTTTTGTATCCGGCGCAGACGCCCGCGCACTGGCCGCGACGGGTTACGGGGCGCTGACCACCTTCCTCGTTGAAGGCGGTGCGGTGAGGGGGCTGGACCTCCACATGGATCGCCTGATCCATTCGGCCAAGGTTCTGTTTGGCACGGAAATGCGCGCTGAAGACCTGATTTCCAGCATTTCCGAGGCCCTTACTGGACGCCAAAAAGCGTGGGTCCGTGTCAGCCTGTTCTCGGACGAGATTACGCCGCGAACCCCCGATGCCATCGTTGATCCGCGCGTCCAGATCACTGTGTATGCGCCGCCCAAGCCTATTGCGGATGGCCAGCGGATCATGACCTATCCGCACGAGCGCTTCATGCCCGAGTTGAAGCACAATGCGACGATAGAGGTCCTGTACGCGCGGCGCATGGCCCGCCTTCAGGGCTATGACGATGCGGTACTGACCGACCGTGAGGGGCTTCTGACCGAAGGCACGCTGTGGAATATCGGCTTCACTAAGGGTGATGCCGTCTTCTGGCCGATGGGGCGGATGCTGTCAGGCGTAACCCAGTCACTGATCGCTAAGGGATTGAGCGCTAAGGGTATTGTCCAAACCGGCGTCCGTATTACCGAAGCCGATCTTCCGAATTTCGATGCCGCATTCCTGTGCAACAGCTCAACGCCCTGTGCCTCGATTGCCTCCATCGGCGGTCACGAGTTCAGGGGCAATGAGCCGATGCTTCGTCAAATCGCCGAATGCTGGGCCTCCCACAGCCCCCAGTTGCTAAGGCTTTGATCCAACAACAGCGGGTCGTGAGACATAAGGATCGCGTTACCTCGCCCAAGATGTTGGCATTTGCGCTGTTCCCCCGATTTTGCACCTGCTAAACGGGTGGAGATTCACGTTGGGGAGGCTGAGAGAAAGCCCATGCGTATCGGACTTTATCCCGGCACATTCGATCCGGTCACCAATGGCCATATGGATATTATCGGCCGTGCTGTGAAGCTGGTCGACAAGTTGGTTATCGGTGTGGCGCAAAATGACGCCAAGGGCCCGCTGTTCACGACGCAGGAACGCGTCGAGATGCTGCGTAAGGA
>JAEZHG010000182.1 GCA_023436945.1 Pseudomonadota bacterium
CGTCTACGTCATCGGCTTCAGCTTCCCCGTCGTGCCGCGCGGCCAGGCGCGCATCCGCACGCAGATGTCGGCTGCCCATACGTTCGACCAGATCGACCACGCGGTCAGCGCCTTCACCACGGCGGGCCGGGAACTCGGAGTGATCTGATGAAGCTCAGGCTCGTGATAGACGGCGGGCACGTCGCGAGCCTCGAGGACGTCTACGACCTTGTTCAAGCGCTTCCGGCTGTGCCCGACTGGTTTGGTCGGAACCTCGACGCGGTCGACGAGCTTGCCTACTTCGTGAAGTCACCTCTCCATGTCGTGGTCCGAGATGCCCCACTTCTAAAGCAGCGGCTAGGTTCGAAGGACTACAACGCACTGGTGCAGGTGCTTGAAAACCTTCGTGATTCAACAGACGAGCTCGAACCCGTCCAACCTGTGACGCTCGTGTTCCAAGAGCGTGAGTTCTAGGAGAGCAAGATGACCCAGATGATGAAGGCCTTGGCCAAGACTGGACCCGTCGAGGGGCTGGAGCTGATCGAGGCGCCGATCCCGTCGCCGGGCGATGAGGACGTGCTGATCAAGGTGCATCGCACCGCCGTCTGTGGCACCGACATCCACATCTGGAACTGGGACGAGTGGTCGCAAAAGAACGTGCCTGTTCCGATGATTACGGGTCACGAGTTCGCCGGTGACATCGTTGCCATTGGCGCGGACGTGGATCGCCCGCTGCAAATCGGCCAGCGCGTCTCGGCTGAGGGTCACGTTATCGACCTGAACTCCGAAGCGGCTCGCGCCGGTCACTTCCACCTCGACCCGCACACGCGCGGCATCGGCGTGAACCGTCAGGGCTGCTTTGCCGAATACGTGGTGGCCCCGGCCTTCAACGTGATCGAGCTGCCTGACGATGTGCCGTATGAAATCGGCTCCATCCTCGACCCGTTCGGCAATGCCGTTCACACCGCACAGCAGTTCGACCTGCTGGGTGAGGACGTGCTGGTGACGGGTGCGGGTCCGATCGGTGTCATGGCCGCCGCTGTGGCCCGTCACGCGGGTGCGCGCACCGTGGTGCTGACCGACATCAACGACTTCCGTCTGGATCTGGCGCAGAAGGTGGTGCCGGGCGTTCGCACCGTGAACACCACCAAGGAAGACCTGCACGACGTGATGAAGGAACTGGGCCTCAAGGTCGGTTTCGACGTGGCGCTGGAAATGTCGGGCTCGCCGATTGCCTTCAAGCAATGCGTGGACACGCTGATCATGGGTGGCGGTCTGGCGCTGCTAGGCATTCCGTCCAAGCCGACCGAAACCGACTGGGGCCAGATCATCCTTAAGGCCATCAACATCAAGGGCGTCTATGGCCGCGAGATGTTCACGACATGGCGCAAGATGCTGGGCCTGTTGAAGGCGGGTCTCGACCTGACCCCGCTGATCACGCACCAGATGCACTACAGCGAGTTCCGCGAAGGCTTTGAG
Source organism: Pseudomonadota bacterium (assembly GCA_023436945.1). Lineage (GTDB taxonomy): Bacteria > Pseudomonadota > Alphaproteobacteria > Caulobacterales > Caulobacteraceae > Brevundimonas. The sequence continues at coordinate 1,459 of JAEZHG010000182.1, forward strand.
GCAATGAAGTCCGGCCAGTCCGGTAAAGTCGTCCTCAACTGGGACTAAGAACGCAGAACCCCGTCAGAAATGGCGGGGTTTTTATTGGGGGAGGGATAATCATGCCGGATTGGCTTGTCCCGTGGTGGAACTTTTGGGCAACGGTTACCTGCTTGGTCCACTGGGGGCGGTCGGTGCGATAGGCACTGTGGCAACGTTTGCAACGGCGATTTTTCTTGCGGATTCATCTGATAGGGATCGGCGCCGCACGGATGCTGCTGTGCTTTACGGTGTGGCTCACGTTGCAGGTAGTTCGTCTGGGATGTTGTCTGAAATTTCGAGGTTGGTAAGCAACGGCCAGAATCCTCGCGCTGTGGCTAGAGGCTTCATCAAGGCTGGTGGATTATCGGCTCATATTGATGAGCTCTCTAAGGTTAATATAGTTAATTTCCCTTCTGTAAGAATGATAGATTCTTTGAATGGAATTAAAGATATTCTGAAGACTGCTTTAGTATACCTTCAATCTTGTGAGAATGGTGAGGATCGCTATTTAAAAAATGTTACAAAGGAGATGTTGTTGATGTCTATAGATTTATCTTCTTTGTCTGAAGAAATGAAATTCGAAGGAGGAAGGATATTGAAGCGCGGAATTAAGTGGTAATTTAAATTTGGAATTTTCTAAGTTTCTCTCTTAGGTTCTTTATCCACTCCCGCCCCGCATCGCCGCCCCAAAGGTGCCATGCGATATAACCTGCCGAGGGCTTGGTGGGGTGGCCCCAGAACTTGCCGCGTTTGTTGACGGCGTGACGGGCGAACCAGGCGTTCATGGTGATGATGTCGCGGTCGCTGACCAACTCGCCGCGACTGAGGCGCAGGGCGCGGTTCAGGCCGACCTCTGTGCCGCCACGCCCGTACTGTTGTCGTAAAGACAGGCCATAGTTGGCGGCCTCGATCACGGCGTCGGGCGGGGTGCGTTCCTCGTCGGAAATAGCGGGGTGATCCAGAAACATCTGTCGGTTGTAGGTGTCTTGGCCCTTGACGCAAAGGGCGGGAGAGGGGACGGAGCGGAATGAACTATCGCCACAGCTTCCACGCCGGAAATTTCGCCGATCTCGTCAAACACGCTCTGGTGCTTTGGCTTATACGCCAGCAGCGCGAGAACGGACCGCTGACGGTGCTCGATACGCACGCTGGCGCGGGTCTGTATGACCTTTCGGGCGATGCTGTGCGCTCCAAGGAAGCCGAGGCGGGCGTGGCGCGTCTGATGACCGCCGAGAACCGTCCGCCGCTGATCGAGGCGCTGGCCAAGGAAGTGGCCAGCTTTAATCCGCAGGGCGGCGTGCGTTTCTATCCCGGCTCGCCCGTTCTGATCGCCCGCGCACTGGGCACTGAGGGCCGCTATCAGGGCTTTGAGCTGAACCCTCCGGTCAAGGCACTGCTGGACGAGGTGCTCAAGGACTATCCGAATGCCAAGGGCTATGAGGGTGACGGCTATGACCTGACCCGCGCGGCGGCGACCAAGGTCACCGGCCCGCTGGTGCTGATCGACCCGCCTTTCGAGCGTGGTGATGACTATATCCGCTCGGCGGAAACCGCAGCGGCCATCGTCAAGCGTGACCCCAAGGCGGTGGTGGCCATCTGGACCCCGCTGAAAGACATGGAAACCTTCGACGGCTTTATCCGCCGTCTGGAAGAGTTGAAGGCCCCGCGCGTTCTGGTGGCCGAGGCGCGTCTGCGTCCGCTGAACAATCCGATGAAGATGAACGGCTGCACCATGACGGTGGTCAATGCCCCGTCCGGCACCGATGCGGCGGCGGCGGAAATCTGCGGCTGGGTGGCGGCAACATTGGGCGAGGAAAAGGCCCGCGCGGAAATCTGGCGCACCAGCTGATTTTTAGTTCCTCTGAAACATTAAGCAGAGAAACTAAGTTTATAGGGTGCGGCTATCCGTGTTCTAGAAGGCCTCTGTAGTCGCGTTCGCAACGTCGGATCAGTAGGTTATGAAGCGTATCGCCATTCTGGAAACGGGGCATCCGCCCGAAGCGCTGCGGGACAAGTTTGACGACTATCCCGCCCGCTTCCGCGCGCTTCTGGGCGAGGATACGCCGACCGTCCGTTTTGATGTGCAAAACGGCCATCTGCCCGAGGACCCGAGCGCGTTCAGCGGCTGCATCGTCACCGGATCGGCGGCGGGGGTCTATGAGGACCACGTCTGGATTCCGCAACTGACCGAATGGCTGCAGGACGCTCTGGGCCGCACGCGCCTTTTGGGCATCTGCTTTGGCCACCAGATCATGGCCCATGCCTTTGGCGGCAAGGTCGAGAAGGTGGACAAGGGCTGGGGCGTGGGGCTGCATACCTATGACGTCCGGTCGGTCGAGCCGTGGATGCATCCGCGCGCCGACAAGATCGCCATCGCCGTATCCCATCAGGATCAGGTGGTTGTGCGCCCGCCCGAGGCGCGGGTGATCGCCAGTTGCGATTTTACCCCCTATGCGGGACTGGCCTACGGCGATGAGGCCATCAGCTTCCAGTGCCATCCCGAGTTCCAGCCCGCCTATGCCGCGGCCCTTACCGAACTTCGACGGGGCACACGCATTCCCGACGAACTGGTCGATCAGGCGCTGGAAAGCCTCAAGCGCTCCAATGACCGCGCCGTGCTCACGGCTTGGGTGCGCGCATTCCTGTTGTTGACCCCGCCTCCGGTAGAAGGGGACGGATCGGGTATCTGAGCTTTGGTATTAAAGGCTTGTGTAAGACCTTTATGGTAATGGCCCCATAACCGAGTTTAGATTGACCCGCCGCCCATAATAGTTGGCGGTGCCTTAGGGGACCGCAGTGACCTTCAAATCTGTCCTGAAGGCCAAGCTTTGTGTCACGGCCATAACAGCATCATTGCTTTGCTTCGGTGCGGCCCATGCGCAACCCTATCTGCACGATCGCGGTGCGCGGGTTGACGAACTGGCTGCGGCAGTAGAGGCGAGAGCCTCGGCCACCAGTTTTGACGCCCTGCAGCAGTTTGGTCTTGCGGCCTATAACCGTGGCAATGTCGAGGACCTGCCGCGCCTTCAGCATCTGGTCTGGATCTATATCAACCAGGGCGAGCTGGAAGAGGCTGCGCGCTGGAACGAGCGCTTGCGGCAGGTGGCATTTAAAGCTCACAGCAGCCGCTATCAGTCCATAGCTAAGCTCAATGATCTGATGATGCGTTATGACAATGCCGACGACACTGCCGTCGAGCAGATGCGCACCATCATGGAAGGCGAGATCGACTGGTATGTGAGATCGCACGCCACGATGATGCTGGCCATTGCCCTGTTCGATCAGGGCGAGATCGGCGAGGGGCTGAAGCTCCTGGGGGTGGCGCAGTCGCAGGTGCCAGACCGCGATCCGGATCGTAATCGTGCGCTTTCAGGCCTTTGGGAGATTACCGGCATCGGCCTGATGAGCCTGCACGATGTGCTGGGGGCCACCATGGCATTCAGCCGCGCCGAGCTAGACTACCAGCGGCCCGACTATCCGAGGCCAGACTTCGATACGATCTATAATCTGGCCGATGTGGCGCTACAGATCGGCGACCTCGAGCGCAGCGAGCGTTTCTATCAGGCGCATAACCGGCTTGCGAACCGCACAGAACTGAAGGGCGTGAAGGCCTATGATGTGGTGCTCTGCACGCGTCTGGCCTCGTATCGCCAGCAGATGGAACGGGTGATCGGCTGTATCGACGATGTCGAGACCCTGTTTGAGCCTAGCGATATAACGCAACTGCGCATTCTGCCATGGCGTGTGATGGCCTATGCTCGTCTGGGCCGTATCTCGGAGGCAGAGGCGGCCATGCGCCGTATCCGTGCCTTGCCCTATCAGCAGTCCAGCCGATATGTGCGCAACACCATCCAACTGGCCGAGGCCGAGTTGCTTCTGGCCAAGGGCAATACGCGCAAGGCTGTAGAGCTGATGCGCAAATATGCGATTGACCAGCAGACCAATGATGCTGCGGCATTCAGCGATGGTATCCAACAGATCACCCGCGACATGCAGGAGCAACTGTCCGAGCGTCGCCAGCAACTGTTTACCGAACAGGCCAACACCCGCCTGCAAAGCGCTGTTATTCAGGGGCAGAAATGGCTGGTGGTCATCAGCCTGATTGCCGTGCTGGTGGTTGCGCTGGGCTGGATATGGATGTGGCGTCAGGCCCATGAACTGCGCCGCGCCCGTAGTCGTGCCGAAGAGGCCAACAACGCCAAGAGCGTGTTTCTGGCCAATATGAGCCATGAAATCCGTACACCGCTGAATGGTGTGCTGGCCATGTCGGATGCTCTGCATCGCAGCAATCTGACGGCCAAGGATCAGGAGATGGTCGGGATCATCCGCTCCTCGGCCTCGACGCTGGCGACGCTGCTGAACGATATTCTGGACACGGCGCGGATCGAGTCCGGCAAGTTCGACCTGGATGTCTCGCCGATGAACCTTGCGGGTGTCGTGCGCGAGGCGCACAGCCTTTGGAAGGTACAGGCCGAGAGCAAGGGCGTGGAACTGCGCCTTGAGGGAGCCAAGGATGTCGATCGTCTTGTGATGGGCGATCCGGTGCGTCTGCGTCAGGTGATCAATAATCTGGTGTCGAACGCGTTGAAGTTCACAGAGCGCGGGACGGTGACCCTTCGGGCAGAGGCGCTGGAAGCTGACCGCGTTCGTATTTCGGTCATCGATACGGGCGTTGGCTTTGGCGATGATTTCCGCGAGCGCATCTTCAACCGTTTCCAACAGGCTGATGGTTCGATCACGCGCCGCTTCGGCGGTTCGGGGCTGGGGCTGAATATCTCCAACCAGTTGATCCGCATGATGGGCGGCAAGATGGATTGCGTCAGCGCCCCGGGCGTTGGCTCGACCTTCTGGTTCGAGATCAGCCTGCCCAAGAGCGATCTGCGGGTTGCGCCGATTGAGGGCACAGATAAGCTGCCGAACATCTCCTGGCCGCCGGCGGCTCCTGCGGCAGTGGAAAATGTGGCTGACGAACCGGCCGATACTGCTGTTGAACAGCCCGGCGGACCGCAACTGAAAATCCTGCTAGCCGACGACCATGCGGCCAATCGCAAGGTGGTGGAAATCCTGCTGTCGGCGATCCGCGCCGAGCTGGTTGCCGTCACTAACGGGCGCGAGGCTGTCGATGCCTATGAGGGCAGCAATTTCGATCTGATCCTGATGGATATGCAGATGCCGGAGATGGATGGCCTGAGTGCCACCCGCGCCATCCGTGCCATGGAAGAGCGCGAGGTACGTCGCCGCACGCCGATCATCATGCTGACTGCCAACGCCATGGCCGAACATGTCGCCGCGGGCAGGGAGGCGGGGGCCGACCACCATCTGTGCAAGCCCGTGACGCTGGATGCATTGCTTGCAGCGGTCGAAATGGCGACCACGACGGACGCCAAGGACTGAGTGAAAACGGCCCGCTGATCCACTCAGCGGGCCGTATCTCTTCTGGAGCCTGTGCTGGCCTTTAGGGCCACTTCACCACGGGCGGCATGGACGACAGAATGGATTCGGTGTTCCCGCCCGTCTTGAGGCCGAACATGGTGCCGCGATCATAGAGCAGGTTGAACTCGACGTATCGGCCACGGCGGATCAGTTGCTCTTCACGCTGTTCCTCGGTCCACGGCTCGTGCATGCGACCAGAAACGATCTCGGTGTAGGCCTTCAGGAACGCCTTGCCGACGTCTTGCGTGAAGGCGAAGTCGCGCTCGAAATCGCCCGTGTTGTGGTGGTCATAGAAGATGCCGCCCGTGCCACGCGGCTCATTGCGGTGGGGCAGGAAGAAATACTCGTCGCACCACGCCTTGTATTTCGGATACCAGTCGGCGTCATAGGTGTCGCACGCGCCCTTCATGGCCTCGTGGAACTTGATGGTGTCCGGGTGATCGTCGCGGCGGTCTGCGTTCAGAACAGGCGTCAGGTCACCGCCGCCGCCGAACCAGGTCTGGGTCGTGGCGATAAGGCGGGTATTCATGTGAACTGCCGGAACATTCGGGTTTACCGGATGGCAGATCAGGCTGATGCCGGTCGCAAAGAAGCGCGGGTCTTCGGCAGCGCCCGGAACATTCTTGGCATAGTCGGCAGGAAACTCGCCGAAAACGGTCGAGCAGTGGACGCCGACCTTCTCGAACAGACGGCCCGACATCATGCCCATGACGCCACCGCCACCTGCGGCGCGATCCCACGGGGTGCGCACAAAGCGGCCAGCCTCGCCCTGATACAGTTCGCTGGGCGCGGCATCCTCCAGGGCTTCGAAACCGGCGTGGATCTGGTCGCGGAGGCTTTCAAACCAAACACGGGCGCGCTCGCGCTGCTCGATCTTCATGTCGGGAGAGATTTGGGTCATAAGGGCTTCAACCACGA
>JAEZHG010000236.1 GCA_023436945.1 Pseudomonadota bacterium
GGGCGCTTCCGGTGCTCTGGGACGATGGCGTCTCTGGCCGGATGCAGGCCGAGGCCGAAGGTTTCAACGTCGAAGACCTGACCAGTGCAGACTGGTCAGGTTTTGACGCTCTGGTCCTGTCACCAGGCGCACCGCTGACCCACCCCAAGCCACACTGGACCGTCGATAAGGCGCATGAGGCGGGCATCCCCGTCATCGGCGATATCGAACTGTTCGCCCGCGCGCTGGACGCACTGCCAAAGAATAAGCGCCCGCGTGTGGTGGCCATTACCGGCACCAACGGCAAATCCACCACCACTGCCCTGATCACCTTTGTGCTGAAACAGGCGGGCCTGAAGGTGCATATGGGCGGCAATATCGGCATCGGCGTTCTGGCGCTGCCTGAGCCGACACCCGAAGCCGTCTATGTGATCGAGGTCTCGAGCTATCAGCTCGACCTGACTACCAGTTTCGCCCCCGATGTCGCGATCCTGACCAACGTCAGCCCCGACCACCTCGACCGCCATGGCGGTATGGAGGGCTATGTCGCGGCCAAGGCCCGCATCTTCCAGTCACAGCCCGAAACTTCTGTCGCGCTGATCGGTGTGGACGAGGACTGGGGCCGCAACCTTGCGGACCAGTTGGAAGCCAAGGGCGCGAATGTGCGACGCATCGCTACAGCCCGCGACGAGACAGCCCTGCCAACGTCCGGCCTGCGCGCCGCGCCGTCTCTACTGCTCGAGGACGCTGACCGCATCGACCTGTCCGAGGCCCGTTCTCTACCCGGTCGCCACAATGCCCAGAACGCCGCCTTTGCCTATGCGACGGCCAAGGCGCTGGGCGTGGATGCAGACGTGGCTCTGGCTGGCCTCAAGGCCTTCCCCGGCCTTGCGCACCGTATGGAGGCCGTAGGCCGCCTGAACGGGATCCGCTTTATCAACGATTCCAAGGGCACCAATGCCGATGCTGCGGCACAGGCGCTGGCGTCCTATGAAAAGGTCTTCTGGATTGCGGGCGGCAAGCAGAAGGAAGGCGGGATTGAATCCCTGCGTCCACTGTTTGGTCATGTGACCAAGGCCTATCTGATCGGCGAGGCGGCTGACGCCTTTGCCGTCACGCTCGGCCCTGTGCCTCACGTGGTGGCCAATACCATGGAGCGCGCGGTCGATATGGCCGCTGCAGATGCCGCTGCTGCGGGTGGCGATCAGGTGGTGCTTCTGTCGCCTGCCTGTGCCAGCTTTGACCAGTTTCCAGATTTCGAGGTGCGGGGCGAAGCCTTCCGCGCCGCCGTTCTCGCCCTCAGGGCCACCGCGGAGGCAGCACATTGAGCCAGTCTTACGCCCACCCGTTTTCGCGCAGTGACCGCAGTCTGCTGGCCAACTGGTTCTGGACCGTTGACCGCCCGCTGCTGATCTCGGCGTTGGTGCTGATGGCGATTGGCGTATCTCTCAGCTTCGCCTCCAGCCCTGCGGCCATCAATGCGGACGAGTCGATCTCCGACCCGTTCCACTATGCATGGCGCATGATCATCTTCTCCAGCGCAGGCTGTTCCGCCATGTTGGGGGCCAGCCTTCTGTCCATCAAGGGCGTACGCCGTCTGGCCGTGCTGATGCTGGGCTGCGCCATCGTCTGTATGATGCTGCTTCCGGTGATCGGTTCAGAGGTGAAGGGCGCGGCCCGCTGGATCAATCTTGGTCCGTTCAGCCTGCAACCGTCAGAGTTTGCCAAGCCGGGCCTGATCGTCTTTGCCGCGTGGATGTTCTCCGAATCCGGTAAGGGGCAAGGCGTGCCGGGGGTGACTCTGGCCGTCTTTACATGGGCCTTTGTGGTTCTGCTGCTGCTGATCCAGCCCGACATCGGTCAGACACTGCTGATCACCACCACCTTTGCCGCCGTGTTCTTTATGGCCGGCATGCCGGTGAAGTGGATCATGGGCGTGGCGGCCTTGCTGCCTGTTGCGGGCGCGGCCCTTTATTTCAGCTTTGGGCACATGCGTGACCGACTGAACCGTTTCTTCTCGCCGGAAACCGCCGACACACACCAGATCGACCGCGCGTCCGAAGCTATCCGCGCGGGTGGCCTCGTTGGTCGCGGCATCGGCGAGGGCGTGATGAAACGCCACGTGCCCGACCTGCACACCGACTTCATCTATTCGGTCGGTGCCGAGGAATATGGCCTTGTGCTGTCGCTGATCATCATCGGCCTTTATGCCTATATCGTCCTGCGCGGCATGAAGAAGTCGATGAAACTGGCCAACCCCTTTGCCCAGACGGCAGCAGCGGGCCTGTTCATCCTGATCGGGCTACAGGCCTGTATCAATGTGGCGGTGAACCTCAGCCTGATCCCGACCAAGGGTATGACCCTGCCGTTCATTTCCTATGGTGGCTCGTCCATGGTGGCGATGGGCCTGACCATGGGTCTGGCGCTGGCGCTGACGCGTCGTGTGCCGGGGGCCTATGAACCGGGTGCCAATATCGCTACCCGTGGCCGTATTCTTTCCTGATAAGCCTAACTCCTGATCCGTCGAGAGCCTGAGACCATGACTGCATCCAATCGTGTCTGCGTAGTCGCCGCTGGTGGCACCGGTGGTCACATGTTCCCCGCCGAGGCACTGGCCAAGGCGCTGACGGCTCGCGGCTGGCGCATCGTCTTGGCCACCGACAAGCGCGGCCAGAACTACGCCACCCATTTCCCTGCCCAGACCATTGTGCTGCTGGAAGCTGCCACCGGGTCGGGCCTGATGGGTTCGATCCGCGCTGCGGTCGCGATCATCAAGGGCGTGGGTCAGGCCTCGACCGCTTTCAAACAACTGGGCGCAGATGTGGTGGTTGGCTTTGGCGGCTATCCGTCAGCTCCGGCTCTGGTGGCCGCAGTCGCCACGCGCCGCCCGACCGTCATCCACGAACAGAATGCCGTTCTGGGCAAGACGAACCGTTTCATCGCCGCCAGTGTTGATACGGTGGCCTCGGCCTTCCCGAATGTGCGTCGTGCGCCCAAGTCGGTCGAGGAGGAGGTTCAGGTCGTCGGCAACCCCGTCCGCCCTGACATCCGCGCCCTGTTCGACCGCGCCTATCAAGCGCCCAAGGCCAATGGCCCGATCCACATTGTGGTGACGGGTGGCAGTCAGGGCGCGCGCATCCTGTCCGAGGAAACGCCAAAGGCTCTGGCCGCCCTGCCGGAAGCCCTGCGCAAGCGTATCAAGGTCTCGCAGCAGGCCCGCTTCGAGAACCTCGCCGCCGCCCGCAAGACCTATCAGGAGGCCGGTATCGAGGCCGAGGTCGAGCAGTTCTTCGATGATATGGCCGCGCGCCTGTCCAAGGCCCATCTGGTGATTGGTCGCGCAGGTGCCTCGACCTGTTCGGAACTGGCTGTTGCGTCGATGCCGTCGGTCCTGATCCCGCTCAGGATCGCCACCGATGACCACCAGACCCTGAACGCCAAGGTGCTGGTCGATGCAGGGGCGGCGCGTGCGATCTCGGAGAACGACTTCTCCGCCGATGCCCTGAACGCTGTGGTCGGTGAAATCCTGAGCGGCGAGGGCGTGCTGAAATCCATGTCGGACGCCGCCCGTTCGGTCGCCATCCCTGACGCAGCAGAGCGTCTGGCCGATCTGGTCGAGGCCACCGCTGCAGGGCGCTGACAAGCGTCACATAGCGCGGCTCTTGGGCTTATGGGCGAACACGGCTAGTCTTCGCCCATGCCACAGTTCGTGCTCGACCTGACCAACGAAGTCTTCGCCCTCTGGCGCCAGTTCAACTGGCTGCCGAGATGGGCGGTTATTACCATTATCGCGATCGTCTTCACCTTCTTCGGGTGGGCGGCGAACTATGCGGTCTTCTCGATCCTGAAACTGCTGGCCCGCAAGCGCGATCCGTTCTGGCGCAAGGCGCTGGAGCGCGGTCGTATCCAGCTCGGCGCGCTGGTGATGATTATGGCGCTGGCTCTGGCGGTGACGGTCTCGCCGCTGTCGACGGAAATGTCGATCATCGTGCGACGCACGCTGCTGTTCGCTTTCCTCGTGTCGCTGGGCCTGACGCTGGCCAGTATGGTCGATACGGGCGCGACGCTTCAGCTCAGCCGCTATGACACCGAGGACGACGCCAATTCCCACGCCCGCAAGCGCGTGACCCAGACGCGCATTTTGCGCCGTGTGGTTCAGGTCATCATCATGCTGGTGGCGGTGGGACTGGCCCTGCTGACTATCCCCGGCGTGCGCCAGTGGGGCCTGTCGCTGCTGGCCTCGGCGGGTGTGGTCGGTATCGTTGCCGGTCTGGCGCTACAGCCGTTCCTCGCCAATATGATCGCCGGCATCCAGATCGCCATGGCCCAGCCCATCCGCATCGACGACGCGGTTGTCGTCGAGGGCGAGTGGGGCAGGGTCGAGGAAATCACCTCCACCTATGTGGTTGTAAAGCTGTGGGACTGGCGACGTATCGTTCTGCCGTTGACCTATTTCATCCAGCGACCGTTCGAGAACTGGACGCGTATGGATACGCGCCTTCTGGCCCCCGCCTTCCTGTGGGTGGACTATGAGGCACCAATCGACCGTCTGCGCACAAAGCTTGAGGAGATCGTCCACAGCTCGATCCATTGGGATGGCGACGCGGTCTCCCTGGTGGTGTTCGACATCACCGAGCGCACGGCCAAGATCCGATGCACCGCCAGTGCCCGCAATGCCTCGGCGGCTTTCGATCTTAAGTGCGAAATCCGCGAGAAGATGTTGGCCTTCATGCGCGACGAATGCCCCGAAGCCCTACCGCGCGACCGCATAGACATGGCTCAGGTCGAGGCCGCGACGAACAGGAAACTGCCTAAGGGCTCGATCCTTCTGGATGACGGTGCCTGAGACGGGGCGCAGGCCTGAAAGTCTATTTTCGGTCACCGAAAGCGACGTTTTCGGCTGTTAGAGAAACAGGCGAAAAAACAAAAGATTTGTCACAGCGAGAGAACTCATCATTAATCGTCGTTATTCATAATGCCGGCGTTCATGATCAATCTCGCACCAGTCTCTGCTAAACGCGCAAAGCCGCTGCCACCGGCAGTGGTGCGGGCGACTGTGGGCATTAACCCCAAGACGTCACGTCCTCGCGTTGAAGTCATGGGGCATGTGGTGGACCGCCTGACGGGCCGCGAGGTTCTGGGCTGGATACAGTATGCCGCGCGTGGCCGCCGCAAGGCCCTGATCGGCACGCACAATCTGCAAAGCTTCTATCTGGCTGAGCGCAACCCCGATGTGGCGCGCCTGTATCAGATGGCCGACGTCGTTCAGGTGGATTCACTGCCCCTGCTGAAGTTTGCCAAGATGACGGGCAAGGATTTGGGACCGGACCACCTGTCGGCCTATGCCTATTGGCGCGACAGCTTCTGGGCCATGTGCCAGCGTTTCGGGCTGCGCGTCTATTACCTCGGCGGCGAGGTAGGCATGGCTTCTGGCGCAGTGCGTATGGTCGAGATGGCCTATAAGGATGTGCGTTTCGCCGGCCGCGACCGCTATTTTGACGAGACATACGAGGGCGAAGAGAACCAACAGGTCGTCAGCGGCATCCGTCGTTTCGCGCCCGATATCCTGCTGGTGAACCTCGGCTCGCCAAGGCAGGAGGCGTGGATTGCTGAAAACTACAATGACTTGCCGCCCTGCGTTGTCATGCCCATCAGCGCTGCCTTTGATTATGAGTTAGGCGACAAAACAGCGGGCAAGTCCGAGAGCGCCAGCCTGTTCCAGATCGGTTGTCTGTTGAAACCGGCCATGCGGGACATGTTCAAGCGCCCGCAATGATGGAAACGCCCCAAAACAGCGGCGTTACCCGTTTCATGACCCTCGATTTCGAGGATGGCTCCCGCGAGCAACTGCTTGACCGCGTGACCTCTGCGGCCCGCGCGCCTTACAGCTATGTCGTGACGCCCAATGTGGACCATGTGGTGAATCTGCTGGAGGGCAATGTCGCCGCCAGCGTATATCGTGGGGCCGCAATGATGCTGTGTGACAGCCGTATCCTGTCGCACATGGCGCGCCTTCGTGGTCTGGACCTGAGCCTCTATCCCGGCTCGGACATGACGGCGGACCTGCTGGCCTCCAAGGCGGCGAAGGGCTTGGTCATCGGCGTATTTGGACCGGACAGGGCTGCGTTTGATGATCTGGCGGCGCGCTATCCCGATCTGCATCTGATCTATCTGGATGCCCCGATGATGCAGCCGGATGATGCCGCATGGGAAAAGGCCATAGCCAAGGTTCAGGCCGCGCCATGGGATGTGCTGCTGGTCTGTATCTCTTTCCCCAAACAGGAAATGTTCGCCCACGCGCTCAAGGCCGCAGGGCGTGACAGGGGGGTAGCGCTATGCGTCGGGGCGTCGGTCGATTTCCTGACAGGTCGCCAGACGCGCGCTCCACGGCTGATGCAGTCGCTGTCTTTGGAATGGCTCTATCGTTTACTGTCACAGCCGCGCCGGATGTTCAGGCGCTATGTGATCGAGGCCCCCGCAATCTTCGGCTGGTTCCTGCGGACCGAGGTCTTCAGGCCGCGATAATGTCTTCGGCCTGTTTCAGGTCGACGCTGACCAGCTGGCTCATGCCGCGCTCGGGCATAGTCACGCCATAGAGACGGTCCATGCGGCTCATGGTCACCGGATTGTGGGTGATGACGATGAAGCGCGTGTGGGTGCGGTTGCGCATCTCGTTCAGCATCTTGCAGAAACGGTCCACGTTCGCATCGTCCAGCGGCGCGT
>JAEZHG010000238.1 GCA_023436945.1 Pseudomonadota bacterium
ACCACTCGCGGATCGGCGTGAACGCGCCGGTGTAGGTGGCCGGGTTTGAGCGCGGCGTGCGCCCGATGGGGGACTGGTCGATGTCGATGACCTTGTCGAAGTGGTTCAGGCCTTCGATGCGATCATAGTGTGCCGGAGCTGCCGAGGCATTGTTCAGGCGACGCGCCGCAGCCTTATACAGGGTCTCGATGGTGAAGGTGGATTTGCCGCCACCCGAAACACCGGTGATGCAGTTGAAAACGCCGACCGGAATGGATCCGGTGACGTTTTTCAGGTTGTTGCCTGTCGCGCCCGAGATGGTCAGCATCTTCTTCGGATTGACCGGACGTCGCCCATCAACCGGAAGCGGGATTTCGCGCTTACCCGTCAGATATTGGCCCGTCAGGCTGTCCGGATTGGCCATGACCTCTTCCGGTGTACCTTGGGCGCGCACGGTACCGCCATGCACACCGGCACCGGGGCCGATGTCGATGACATAGTCTGCCGTCAGGATGGCTTCCTCGTCATGTTCGACCACGAGAACCGAGTTTCCTAGGTCACGCAGGCCCTGAAGGCTTTCCAGCAGTCGAGTATTGTCGCGCTGGTGCAGACCGATGGACGGTTCATCCAGAACATAGAGCACGCCTGTCAGGCCCGAGCCGATCTGGCTGGCCAGACGGATGCGCTGGCTCTCGCCGCCCGAAAGCGTGCCGGACGAGCGCGACATGTTCAGATAGTCGAGGCCGACATTGTTCAGGAAGCGCAGACGATCCGTAATCTCTTTAAGAATACGGCGAGCGATTTCCATCTGCTTCTCGGTCAGGCTGTCTTCCAGCGTGGAGAACCACAGGAAGGCCTTCGAGATCGAAAGCTCGGAGATGTCGGCAATGTCCGAACCACCGACCTTAACGGCCAGTGCTTCAGGCTTCAGACGCTTGCCTCCACAGGCATCGCACGGCGTTTCTGACTGGTAGCGGCCCAGTTCCTCACGCACCCATGCCGAGTCCGTCTCGCGCCAGCGGCGCTCGAGGTTGGGCATGACGCCTTCGAAGGGTTTGGAGACCTCATATTTGCGGGCGTTGTCGTCATAGACGAACTTGATCTTCTCGCTGCCAGTGCCCTTCAGAATGACCTGCTGGGCCTTGGCCGGAAGATCGCGCCAAGCCTGATCCATCGAGAAGCCGAAGTGCAGCGACAGGGCTTGCAGCGTCTGGGTGTAGAGCGGCGATTGTGTCTTGGACCACGGCGCGATTGCACCCTTGTGCAGGGTCTTGTCGCGGTCAGGCACCACCAGATCGGCGTCAAAGGCCAGTTTTACGCCCAGACCATCGCATTTCGGACAGGCGCCGTACGGGTTGTTGAACGAGAACAGGCGCGGTTCGATCTCGGTGATGGTGAAGCCCGACACCGGACAGGCAAATCGCTCTGAGAAGGTGAGGGTGCGCGGCTCGGTCTCGCCTTCAGCAGGCTTGGCCCACTCGGCCACCGCCAGACCGTCCGCCAGACCCAGAGCCGTCTGAAGGCTGTCGGCGTAGCGGCCCTCAAGGCCTTCCTTGGTGACGATGCGGTCCACGACGATATCGATGTCGTGCTTGAACTTCTTGTCGAGCGTTGGGGCATCTTCGATGGCATAGAACTCGCCGTCGATCTTCACGCGCTGGAAGCCCTGACGCTGCCACTCGGCCATTTCTTTTTTGTATTCGCCCTTACGGCCGCGCACGACGGGGGCCAGCAGCAGAATGCGCTCGCCGTCAGGCAGGGCCGTCAACTTGTCGACCATCTGGCTGATGGTCTGGCTTTCGATGGGCAGGCCGGTAACCGGAGAATAGGGGATACCCACACGCGCCCAGAGAAGGCGCATATAGTCGTGGATTTCCGTGACAGTACCGACCGTCGAGCGCGGATTCTTGGACGTCGTTTTCTGTTCGATGGAGATGGCCGGGGACAGGCCCTCGATCAGGTCCACATCCGGCTTGCCCATCAGTTAAAGGAACTGGCGCGCATAGGCCGAGAGGCTCTCTACATAGCGGCGCTGACCCTCGGCATAGATGGTGTCGAAGGCGAGGGAGGATTTGCCCGAACCCGACAGGCCGGTCATCACCACCAGCTTTTCACGCGGAATATCGATGTCGATATTCTTGAGGTTATGCTGGCGGGCACCGCGAACGCGGATGAAATTGTGCTTGTCGGTCATATCAGCCGTATACGCGCGAACAGGATGAATGGTTTCTAGAACAAAAGTTGAACATTGGCGAGGGTCTCAAGAGACCTCGGGTGTCCAGCTTTCGTTCTGACGGATGTAGCGTTGCCCGTGATCCAGCAGAACGCCCTGGGAATTGGCGATGCCGAGTTCGAGACTTTGGGCGATGCGGCGGGCGCGGCTGATGAAATGTGGAGCCGCAACGGGGCCGCAGATCTCGAACGCAGTCGCCTCGAAAATTTCCAGCCAGCGATCAAAGTGCCGCGCATCGATCGGAAGTGGCAGGTGCTTTGGCATCGGGCGGCCCTGATAGACACCGCTATGCAGCGCGACGGATGACCAGAACAGCTTCATCTGGGCCAAATGCGGAGCCCAATCTGTGATACGCGCTGCAAACACCGGCCCGATCAGGTCATCATTGCGTACGCGGTCATAAAAGCCCTCGACCAGAGCATCGATCATTTGGTCGTCGATTCCAGTTTCCAGCTGGATGCGCTCGATAGAGGCGGCGCGACGCGCCTCGGCCTCTGTGCGCTCCTCCGGCGTCTGGATCGTAAAGGACAGGGTGGAACGCTCTGGCTTCATAGTCGCTTAGATAGTGCAGTCGGGCTCTAATCCAAGCGCGTATCGCGGGTTCTACGACCAAACGCGACACCTTGTTACGTTTTGTCCCTTGCGTGGCGTTTCTTTAGCCCCCATGTTTTGCTCAGCCCACATTGGTTTAGGAGGCTTGAATATCATGATCATCGCACTGGCTACCGCAACGGTTCTGTCGGCAATGATGCTTGTGGTGCTCAATGCCAACCAGCCAAAAGCCAAGCGTGTCCGCGTCCGCACGCGTGATCCACGCATCGGTCGTCGTCCGAACGACTAACGACTTCAAATATCTCAAATTCAGTATTTGACCCGGGTGTTCCGAGCACCTGCCTTGTTGGCGTGCAAAACGCTGGCAATCGGTACCTGATGTTACCGTTGCTGCTTTGCAGCGACCTTTGAGCTGTCTTAGCCCCAGGTCTCCACCAGACCTCTGCGTCGCGCCACTATGGGGGGCGGGCTGTGCAGGATAGAGCGCGGCTCTGCCTCGGCCTTGCCGAACAGCCAGCCTTGGGCGTGGCTAACGCCCAGTTCCTGAAGCAGGCGAGCCTGCTCTTCGGTTTCGACCATCTCTGCGACTGTTTCCAGTTCCAGTGAACGGCACAGATCGACAAGATGGTTGATCATCGTGCGCGTACGCGGCTCGGTCAGAACCTCGCGAACAAGAGAGCCGTCGATTTTCACCACATCGACGTTCAGGCCGCGCAGATAGTCGAAGCTGGCCGAGCCTGCACCGAAGTCGTCGATACAGATCTTGATGCCGGTTTCCCTGAGCGCGGCAAGGCGGCGGTTGGCCGAAGCAAGGTCGGCAAGAGCTGCCGTCTCGGTGACCTCAATCATCAGGCGCGAGCGAAGTTTCGGGTTTGACGCCGTCATGGCCAGAATGGCGGTGATATAGGCATCGTTGGTCAGGGACGCGCCAGAGACGTTTACGGCCACATGAAGCTTGCTGCTGCCCGGAACCTGAAGGCGCTTGATCGCCATCTCGGCCACCGTGCGGTCGAAGGCTTCGATCAAGGCCAGTTCCTCGGCCATGCGAATGGCTGCGGCCGGGCCAGAAGTCTGCGGGAAGCGCGACAGGGCCTCGAAATGGTGAACCTGACGGGACTTCAGGTCCACAATTGGCTGGTAGAATAGCGAGAAGTTGCGCTCTCGCACCAGAGTACGGAAACGCTCGGCGTCCCGCAGTGTGCGGTTGAGCGTCTCTGCGAAGCTGGCTTCGGGCGTGTCGATGTCTTCGCGCAGACAGGTTTCGATTGCAAAGCGCATGGCGCGCAAAGCGGCGGCAGGATCCGATCCGATGGGCGCTTCACCCATTCGGGCCGAGAGAACCACCCCTTGCTGGATGCCCACAGCGGCGACTTCTGCAGCTAGATCGCGACCGTCGTTTTCGTCTCGCAATAGGGCGTAGCGGCTGTCGGTTAGTTGGCCCGCGCTGTTGCCATCGACCGAGGCGGATTTCAGCGTGGCATTGAGGCTGTCCTGAACAGCTTCAAGGCGATCCTGCGGGACATTGTCTAGGCCCGCCACATCCACAAATGCCAGTGCCATCTGTTGCAGCTTGCGAGCGCTTTCGTTGGCAAGACTGCTGCGCAGATGGGCAAGAAGTCCTTGCGCATCCATAGTCTTGCCGGCTGCGCACGCGCTTTGGCGGTCAATGATCTGGCCGTCTGTATAGGTCAGGGCGCAGGAAATGGCCGGAGCCAGTTCTGGAAGGCGGAAGGCTGACAGGGTGGCCTTACGGGCGCGGTCGTTACCGCAATCGACCAGAACTTCGAGCGGGGTGCTGCGTTTGCCGTTGTCCAGCGATTGCAGGATCGTTTGAAGCTTGCTGGCGCTGTCTGCGGTCAGGCGTTCTGACAGTGGCGTGCCGATCCATTGGGACAGCGGATTCTCAACGGTTGCCCCTGCGCCCAGCGCAAACCGAACGACACCTTTGGCGTCGATTTCGATCAGGGCATCAGCCGAAGCAAAGGCGAGCCCGAGCAGGCGTGGTGTCAGTGACATTGGCTGTAAATTACCAGCTATCAGAAACAAACAGGTCGTCCATCATCGCTGATAGCCTTCCCCCTTTCCATGCATTGGCATGGAAAGAGGCAATAATAAGTAAATTTACGCCATTCGGTTGAGGGCGACGGCGCGGCTATCGCCCTGCGAGGCCTGACCCGACGCTCCGTAACCCGTTCCCATGGCGCGGGCTCCAGCGACTTCGGATGCTATGGAGCGCACCAAACCTTCGGAAATGTGTCGCGCAGCCTCAACCGCTTCCGAATGGCGTGCAAGGATTTCGTCAAAAGCCTCGGTCGCGGCGATCAAAGCCTTTTTCTCTTCCAGAGAGGCCTCGGCGATAATCGCAGGGTTGGCTTTGATTTGTGCGGACTCGCGGCGGTACTGGTTGGCCAGTTCTGCAGTCTCGGCCATGCCTTGTGCCATTTCAGCCGCGCGGTGGGCCTTGATAAGCTCCATCTCGTTATGGAGGCGATCGGTAAGGCCCTGCGTCAGGTTCAAAAGCTTCTGGACGCGCAGGGAGGCCATTTCTGCCGAGTGGCTCATGCGAGACCCTCCTGTGCTTTGAGCATATGGGACATGACCGTGTTGGCGAGGCCGACACCGCCTGCGCGGGCTGTCTGTTTGGCCATTTCCTCAACGAGGAATCCGCGCCACATCTCTTCGCCCGCGCCACCGCCGAACGGAGCTTCGGTACTCAGGCCCTCGAACATGGGTTTGAGCATTTGGGACAGGAAGCTGGCTTCGAAGTCCTGCGCAATCTTGCGCATATCCTCGGGGCTGGTTTCTTTACGTACGCCAAAACCCGCTTGGGCTGGACGTAGAAGGGAAGGGCTGAGGCTTTCGATTTCCATAATCAGATGACCTCGATGTCGGCTTGCAGAGCGCCTGCAGCCTTGATGGCTTGAAGGATGGAGATCATGTCGCGCGGGCTGACGCCCAG
>JAEZHG010000221.1 GCA_023436945.1 Pseudomonadota bacterium
GGTCCACATCGCCGAACTTATGCAGGCCGGTTACGTCTCCTGATGACTCCAAACATTCTGTTCGATGCCAGTCGCCTGCTCACGCGGACAACCCGTGACGCGCCGACAGGCATCGATCGGGTATGTCTGGCCTATGCCGAATGGCTGATCGACCACCCACTGTTCCGGATGGTTCCTGTGAAGGGGCGCGCCGGACAGCTGGCCATGGTCGACAACCAGTGGTTCCGACAACAGATGACGGCCTTGCGGGCGCGCTGGGACGGCTCGTCGCATAAGCCTCTGCGCCGCGAGGATCTGGCGCTTCTGGCCGCGCTGGCGCAGGAAACGCGCCCTGCCCGCTCCCTGCACAGTCCGGTGCCTGTCGAAGCCGCCAAGCCCAAGCTGCGCAAGCGTGCGTTCAAACAGTTCATCCGCGCCCGTCGGGTCGAGACGATCCCCTCGGCTCTGGCCTATATCAATGTCGGCCATACGGGTCTGAACGAGCCAGAGCCGCTAGCGACGCTCAAGGCTGCGGGCATCACCACCATCTTGATGGTGCATGACCTGATCCCGCTGACGCACCCTGAATATTGCCGCCCCGGTGACGATGAAAAGCATCGCCATCGCATGACCCATGCCCTGACCATGGGCGACCACATCATCGCCAACAGCCAATATACGGCCGACGAGCTTCACAGCTTCGCGGCGGCCCACAATCTACCATCGGTGCCGACGCAGGTGGCGCATCTTGGCATCGAGAAACGGCTGATCGACACCACCCCGTCTTGTTCGGCGCGTCCCTATTTCGTGCACATCGGCACGATCGAAGCGCGCAAGAACCTCGCCTTCCTGCTGACGGTATGGCGTCGCCTCGAAGAGACGATGAAGGAAAAGACCCCGTCACTGGTTCTGGTGGGTCAATACGGCTGGGAAAACGAGAATGTTCTCGACCTGCTGGAACGCTCCCCAAACCTGCAGGGGCTCGTGCACCAGATTTCCGGCATATCCGATGACGGTCTTGCCACTTTACTGAGTGGTGCGCGGGCACTGGTTGCGCCTTCGAGCGTTGAAGGGTTCGATCTTCCGGCGGTGGAGGCCAGTGCCATGGGCCTGCCTATCATCGCCTCGGACATACCCGCCCACCGCGAGCTGACGCCCCATGCCAGACTGGTCGATCCCATCGACGGTCCGGGTTGGGTTTCCGCTCTCCAAGACTGGACCCTGAACCCGCCGACGGCCCCGTCTTACAAGGCCCCCACATGGGAGGCCCATTTCAAGTTAATCGAGCAACAGATTCTGACACCTCTAGCCGCCCGTATCTTAGAGATGTAAATCTGGCCTCCCCACTACGATTGAGCCCCTGATGTACAGAACCGCTGCCAGTCTGATGTTCGTCGCCCTGCTTGCAGGCTGCTCGACCATACCCCGTGACGGACCATCGGGACGCAACATCTCGGAGCGTGCGTCCACCACTGACCGTGTTGGCGACTATGCGCTGCTCGATCTGGACCTTGCGCTGAGCGAGCGCCTGAAGCTGGCTCCGCCGCCGTCGCTGGCCGGTCTGGCCATGGCCTCCAGCAACGAGCCGACCGATATCATCGGCGTGGGCGACACGCTGGCCGTCAGCATCTTCTCGCCCGGTAGCGGAATTTTCGGCTCGCGTGACAACTCGACCCTGCCGCCGCTGGTGGTGGACCGCAACGGCGCGATCACCATCCCCTATGCAGGTTCGGTCAATGTGCGTGGCCAAACCCCCGGTCAGGCCGCCGCCTCTGTACGCCAGGCCCTGCAAGGCAAGGTCGGCAACCCGCAGGTAATCGTCAGCCAGGCCACGGCCAACTCCAATGCCGTGACCGTTCTGGGCGATGTGCGCAATCCGGGCCGCCAGCCGCTGACCGCCAACCATGACCGCCTGCTGGATGTGATTGCCGCCGCCGGTGGCAGCTCGCGTTCGGTTCACGACATCACCATCGTGGTGATGCGTGGCGACCAGACCTATTCGGCCCCCATGTCTGTGGTCACCACCACCTTTGGCGAAAACATCCGCTTGCAGCGCGGTGACCAGATCAACCTCAGCTACAAGCCGCGTCGCTTCTCGTCGTTCGGTGCGTTTAATGCGGTGGCCCGCAGCGATCTGCCGCCCGGCCCGCTGACCCTGACCGAAGCCCTCAGTGGCGTAGGGGGTCTGGATTCCAATCTGGCCAATGCCCAGTCGGTTCTGGTTTTCCGTTTCGAGCGTCCCGAAGTCGCTCAGATGCTGGGTATCAACCAGCCGGCGACCTCGCGCGGTGTTCCGGTGGTTTACCGCCTGAACCTGAACGAGGGCCAAGGCTTCTTCATCGCCAGCAATTTCCAGATCGAACCGGACGACGTGATCTATGCCCCGCGTGCTGGTGCGGCCGAGATGCGTAAATTCTTCGAACTGGTCCAGAGCATCACCCGCGTCGTCTATGACGTGTCGGTGACCAGCACCCTGAACCGCTAAGGCCATGGCGGGCGGACTGCCTCGCTGGCTGGGTGGGCGCAAGGAAGAGACTCTTCCTGCGCCCGATCCAGAGGAAGAGTTGCCGCAGCTGCCCGAAGGTCTGGAAGACGACATTCGCTCGGTCGAACTGGCCGCGCTTGAAATCTATAGCCGCCATGGTCTGCCGACACAGGCGGGTGGCTATGCCCAGCGCGGTCTCGATGCCCCATGGGAGAAGCTTGCGGACGATCTGACGCCACAGGAAAAATGGACGCTGATGGAAGAAGCGCCCGAAGGTGCCAACTGGCGCTTTGTCGAGCGCAGCGGCATAGGCCGCACCCATCCCGAAGTGATCGTACGCCGCGCCAGTGCGCTTTTGGCCGCCTGTGAGGGCCTCAGGGCACGCCTGACGGGTCGTTTGCCGACAACGGCACAGGATGTGGTGGATGCCCTACAGCTGGGTGCGGCATCGGCGTGGCTGGCCGGTGCACCTGTAAGTGACCATCCTCTGGCCTCTACAGAAAGCCTGCCACAGGAAGAACCGCGCCAGCCGCTGATCTTCCTGCCCGTGACAGAGGCTGATCTGTCTGAAGACTAGAGCTTGTTCGTGGCCTCGGCCAGAAGCTCCAGCGAACGCACCCGCGCCTTGTGATCCCAAATCTGGCTGGTGACCATCAACTCGTCCGCACCCGTGCGTTCGATGAAGGCGGCGATCTGTTCGCGGCCCTGTTCCATTGTGCCGACAGCCGCACAGGCCAGCGCGCCATCTACAACCGCCTTGGATGTGCCATCCAGCCGCTCATAGAAGCCCTCGATCGGCGCAGGAAGCTTACCGGCCTTATTCAGACGCAGGTTGATGAAGGCCTGCTGCACAGAGGTGAACAGGGTCTGCGCCTCGAGCTCGGTATCGGCGAGGAAGGCATTATAGCCCAGCATCACATAGGGCGTTTCCAGATGCGGTGACGGGCGGAAGGTCTGGCGATAGATGTCGATGGCCCGCATCATCTCGGCAGGGGCAAAGTGGCTGGCAAAGGCATAGGGTAGGCCCAGATGGGCCGCCAACTGCGCCCCATAGGTCGAGGAGCCCAGAATCCAGACCTTAACCGGCTGTCCCTCGCCCGGATAGGCGGCCACGCGCTGCCCCTCAACCGCCGGATCGAACCAGCGCATCAACTCCATCACATCCTGCGGGAAGTTGTCGACGTCCCCTTGAAGGGTGCGGCGAAGGGCGCGGGCGGTGAACTGGTCCGTCCCCGGCGCGCGACCAAGGCCCAGATCGATACGGTCAGGATAGAGGGCCGACAAGGTGCCGAACTGTTCTGCGATCACCAGCGGCGCATGGTTGGGCAGCATGACGCCGCCAGCGCCCACGCGAATGGTCTTGGTGGCCGCTGCCACTGCGCCGATCACAACCGAGGTCGCGGCACTGGCGATACCGGGCATGTTGTGGTGCTCGGCCAGCCAATAGCGGCGGAAGCCCAGACGCTCTGCATGGGTCGCCAGATCAACCGTGTTGCGCAGCGCCTGCCCTACATCGGAGCCGGTCGGAACAGGGGCGAGATCGAGAACAGAAAAAGCGGTCATAGACTTCGATATGGGGGGAGCCAGACCATAAGAAAAGGGCGGCATGCCGATGCACACCGCCCTGTTTCAAATATTTGTCTGCCGGACAGTTAGTCCAGAACCACGCCCGTAGTGCGCATGATCTCGGCGCGCAGTTCGGGAAGGCCGATGCCCTTCTCAGACGACGTCACCAGCACGTGCGGATAGGCCGCCGGACGCTTGGAGATAGCCTTCAGCGTTGCCGCCTGAACCTTCTCGGCCTCGCCCTTCTTGAGCTTGTCCGCCTTGGTCAGGACGATCTGGTAAGACACAGCCGCCAGATCGAGTGCATCCAGCGCCTCGTCATCCACCTTCTTGAGGCCGTGACGGGCGTCGATCAGCAGATAGACGCGTTTCAGGGTGACACGGCCACGCAGATAGTCGCGGCCAAGGTCCTGAAACTTTTTGACGGTGGTCTTGGAGGCCTTGGCCCAGCCGTAACCGGGCAAGTCCACCAGACGCAGCTTGTCGTCGAGGTTGAAGAAGTTCACCTCGCGCGTGCGGCCCGGCTCGTTAGAAGCACGAGCCAGCTTATGCATACCCACCAGACCGTTGATCAGGCTGGATTTACCGACATTGGAGCGGCCCGCGAACGAGATCTCGGGAAGATCGGGTTCCGGCAGTTGCTCGATCTTGGCGCAGCCCAGCATGAACGTGGCCTGACGCGCGAAAAGTACGCGCGCGGCCTCGATCTCTTCGGGGGAATATTCGCCGAGCTTGGGTTCGTCCAAAGGTCAGCCCTTTTTGAAGCGGGCGAAGAAGGTGTCGATCGGGTTCTCGGCCTTGAACTTATGCATGATGACATACTGTTGCAGGATCGAGAGCACGTTGTTCCACGCCCAGTAGATCAGCAGGCCAGCCGCGAACGGGGCCATGATGAAGGTGAATAGGAACGGCATGATCGCGAAGATCTGACGTTGCACAGGGTCCTGAGCCGGCGGGTTCATCGACATCTGCAGCCACATGGTCAGCCCATAGACCAGCGGCAGAACGCCGAGGTGCAGCGGACCGCCCAGGATGCCGCCCAGCAGCGGAATGGCCGACGGGTCGTACGGAATGGCTCCGAACAGGTTCCAGATGGTGGTCGGATCCTTTGCCGACAGGTCCTTGATCCAGCCGAAGAACGGCGCG
>JAEZHG010000290.1 GCA_023436945.1 Pseudomonadota bacterium
GGCCATGCTTGACTCCGTACCATGGTACGGAAGCTAGATAGGCAGGATCAACGTCCCAACAAGAGGAGCGCCATCATGGCCGCAACCCGGAAAACAGCCGTCCTGTACCGCATGGCTATTGGCAAAAGCATGTGCCCGTGGGGCCTGCGCGCCAAGTCGCTGCTGCAGTCCAAGGGCTATAAGGTCGAGGATCACACCTTCAAAACCCGCGAAGAAACCGACGCCTTCAAGGCCGCGCATGATGTGAAATCGACGCCGCAAATCTTCATAGATGGCGAGCGTATCGGCGGCTTTGACGACACGCGTCGCTATCTGGGCGTGAAGGTCGCCGATCCGAAATCGACCACCTACACGCCTGTTCTGATGGTGTTTTTCGTCACGGCACTGATGGCTATGGCCGTCAGCTATCAGGCCTATAGCAGCCCCTTCACGCTCCATGCCGCAGAGTGGTTCATCTCGCTGAGCATGTGTGCGCTGGCGATGCTGAAGCTGCAAAACCTCGATGGGTTTGCCACGGGCTTCCTCAACTATGACCTGCTGGCACGCCGCTGGGTTCGCTATGCATGGATCTATCCGTTTGCGGAACTGGGCGCTGGCGTCCTGATGACCGCCCATGTGCTGACGTGGATTTCCGCGCCCGTCGCCTTGTTCATCGCCACCATCGGCGCATGGTCGGTGATCAAGGCCGTCTATATCGACAAGCGCGAACTGAAATGCGCCTGCGTGGGTTCGGACAGCCGCGTGCCGCTGGGCGCACTGTCGCTGACGGAAAACCTGATGATGATCGGTATGGCTGTGTGGATGCTGGCCCGCCTGTAAAGGCAGGCCAGTCACTTAGGCCGGAACCGGCGCGTGCCAATAATCGAGGCGGCGCAGGAACGGGGCCGGGTCCTTCGGCGTCACGAAATGCGAAGGATCGTGGAACAGGCGGTCGTGCAGACGCGTCAGGGTAAAGCGCACAGCCGCTGCCGCCCCGAGTTCCGGCAGGGCCTCGGCCTCGGCCAGCGTCAGGGGGCGAAGCGATTCATAGCCCTGACGCAGCGCCTTGATGGCGGCCACATCGGCACGCCCCTCGGCATCGAAACACCATGCCGAGATGGCAATCGCCAGATCATAGGCCAGAGCGCCGTTGCATCCGAAATAGAAGTCGATCACCCCACCGATCTGCGGCCCGTCAAACAGGACATTGTCGGGGAAATAATCGGCATGGATGGCCCCTTGCGGCAGCAGGGCCGGATCAAACAGGCGCTCCAGTCGCGGCATCAGCGCCTCGACACGGTCGAGAATCTTGCGGTCCTCACCCTCGGCGCGGGTGGCCGAACGCTCGGCCAGTGCCTTCCAGCGGCGCGGGCCCACAGGATTTTCCCGCACACCCTGATAATCCAGCCCCGCCAGATGCAGACGCGCCAGCGTCTTGCCCGCGAGGTGGTAGTCACCCGCCGAGGGTTTCTTTTTCCAGCTTCCCGCCGCCCATTCGACCAGCGCCGCAGGACGATCTTTGAGCGGAGCCGACAGCGCCCCGTCACGCATCTTCACGGGAGACGGCGTCGGGAAACCCTTCGCTGCCAGATGCTGGGTCAGGCCCAGACAGAAACCAAGGCCGTCCCTTTCCTCCTGCCCTTCGAAAAGGGTGAGGACATAGGCCCCATCGCGCGTTTTCACGCGATAGTTGGTGTTCTGAACACCTTCGGCAATGGGCGTAAATTCAACAACTTCCGACACAGGGAAGTTTTGAAGAAACGCCTTGGCCTCGGCCTCAAGGACAGGAGTAAAGACAGCCATAAATCACACCAGTTCGGCAGCAGCACGTCGCGCACGAACGATGTCTGCAACATCGGCCAGAACGCTCTCGGTCGTGGCCCAACGCCCCGCGCCACGGCCCTTGCAGGACCAGACACGGCCATCGGCCCCGTAAACCTTGAGCGCATTACGCTCGCCGTTCAAGGACTGGAACAGGGCATCTTCGAGAGCATCGTTCAGCTTTACGGATGCATCAAGCTTGCCGTCCTTTTCGAAACAGGCACCGATCTGGCGAACGGGAGCGTGACCGACCGGCGTAGAGGCCGAAAGTTCGTCGCATGGCACATCTGATGGCGAGCGGCCAAAGGCCTCATAGGACAGCAGCTTCACCTTGGCGGCGGCGTCGCGGCCTTCCAGATCGGACGACGGATCTTCCTCGGCAAAGCCTGCGGCGCGGGCATCGGCCAGAGCATCGGCAAAGGCTGCGCCCTCACCCAGTCGTTGCAGCATGAAGTTGACCGTGCCGTTCAGTACGGCCTCGAAACCGGCCACCGCGCCATTCGAGCGAGCGGCACGCAGCGTCTCGATCATCGGCGAGCCGCCGCCGACCGAAGCCGACCACGCCACACGTGCGCCCTTGGTTTCGGCCAGCAGTTCCAGACCTGCCGGATCAAGGGCCACAGCCTGTTTATTGGCGCTGACCACATCCACGCCCTGCTCCAGAGCACGGCGGATCAGATTATAGCCCGCCTCGCCTTCCGAAAGTGCTTCGACCACCAGATCAGGCTTCTTGGCCAGAAGGGCTTCGACGTCGTTGCTGAACAATTCAGCCGGACATTCAACGTCGCGTTTCTTCGACGGATCGCGGACCAAAACACCTACAACTTCAAAGCGGTTATCCGAACGAAGGCGTTGCAGCAGACCACCGCCCACCACGCCGCATCCGGCCACGACCACCTTCAGCGCATCTTCCTTCTGCACCGGCCCCGGAGGGGCGTTGCGGTGACCGACAACCGTGCCTTCGGCGCGACCAAGGGCGGCGACTTCGATCTCGACATCGCGGGCCTCGGCCAGATCGATGGCATCATGCTGGACCAGAGCGCCGCCCAGTTGGCGGGCCGTCTCCCAGCTTGCACGGCGATAGCGTTGCGGATTGCCCGAAGCACAGGCCGGATCGCGGTCGTAAAGGCCGTCCACATCCTTCACCAGACGCACGCGCTTCAGACCCAGCTCGGCGGCCAGAACAACTGCCGTCAGGTCCGAACCACCACGGCCCAGAAGGGCGACCTTGCCGTTCTCGCGCACCGCACCAAAGCCCGGCACCACCACAACCTCGTGCTGTTCAAGAAGCTGGTTCAGCTTGTCGTCTTTCAGCGCAACAGGGCGGGCGTGCTGCGACGGCCCCTCTGCCGCGATACCCAGTTCCTTCACCGACAGACCAACCGCATCCAGACCCACGCGGTCACAGGCGATCGCCACCAGAGCCGCAGCCTGTTCTTCTCCCAGAACCACATAGGCCGGCAGCAGTTCGTTGTCGTGGTCCAGACCCAGTTCGCGGGCCTCCGAAAGCAGCTTGTCCGTCTGGCCCGCCAGAGCCGAGACCACGGCCACGACCTTACGCCCACGGCGGACATGGCCATAGATTTCGCTGGCGACAGCCGGTGCATCATGGGGGCTGCGAAGCACCGAAGAGCCGAACTTCAACACCACAACTTCGGCGTTGGAGGCGGCGGCCTTGGCCGGTTTCTGGTCGGCAACGAGAGCGAGGGAAGCGGGCATCGGTAAAGTCCTGAAGGCTGAAGGTCGGTTCGGGAGAAGGGAGAAATCGGTTGGGTTCGGGTATGAAAAAACCCGCCTCGGGTGACCGGGCGGGGTGATCGGGTTTCGTGCTTTTCGCCTACTCGGCGCGCGTCAACCTGTCCCCGCCCTGGTGGGCATGGTGGTGGTACCGGTAGTGGTAATGGTCATCATGGACGCGCCGAAACCCATCGCCATTTCGGCGACGAGGATCAGTTCAGTGCTGTCGATGCGGTGCATCACGGCGGGCATCCAGAGATTGATTACGTTGTTCCTTAGGGTGAGCGAGCATGCTGCACCGCGTCAACCCCTATTTCGAATAATTTTTCAAAAAGTCGGATTTAGGGACTGTATTCGCTGCAACACATCCGACACGCAATCAAACGGGGTGAAATTTTCCACTTGACCCGCGCCCGCCGTCGCATCACGTTGTCATCACTCATCAAGACCAGCTGAGGGATTAGGCCCTTTGACGCTGGGGCAACCATCGGGTTCCGCCCGAAACGGTGCCAACTCCTGCGGGGTTCCGAAAGGGACCGCGAGAGATGAGTGGAGCGTCGACAAGGCGACGCGCCACGGTCTGTCACTGCATGGGTTTCGGGGTGAGCCGAAACATCGATTGCGTGACGAGACCCATGACTTTGGCCCTGCTGCAAAAAGACGAAACCGCAAAAGACCCGTCCTGTCGTGACGGTGCGAAACGTCGTCCGTCCGCGCTTCTCCAGCGCGAGGGTGCCCATGACGTCTACGTC
>JAEZHG010000246.1 GCA_023436945.1 Pseudomonadota bacterium
CACTCCCCCTCAATCAGTCGGCTGCCGCGCAGCCGACGTTAGGGGAAACACCACATCAAGCCGCGAAGAGGTCTTCGTCCAGAGTACGGCGGGCAAGGTTGAGAGACTGTTGAGCAGCTTGGTTAGCGGCCATGGCTTGCAGCATACCGCTCAGCGCATTGTCGCCCTGTCCCGCCTTCTTGGTAGCGGCCTTCGGCGCTTGCGCAGGCATGGCATTGCTGGCCTGTTCGATGCGCTGCATCAGGCTGGCCATACGGCGGGCGCGTTCGCTCTCGTCATTGATCAGGGCCATGGTCGAGACCAGTTCCAGCGGCTCATCTTCCGGAACATTGTTGCGGGCGACGGCGGCGCTGACCTGCGCCGACTTCGGCGCGCGGGCGATCAGGACTTCCAGTTCCTGTTTGACGGCGCGAGCCTTGATGATGCGGTCATGCAGCAGGTCTGTTTCCTGACCCGAGGCACGCAGCGTCGCCAGCGCCTGTTCGGCGCGGGTGGCGGCGTTGTTCAGTTCCTTGACCGCACCGGCGAAAGCGAGCTGGCCCTCACGCAAGGCCTTGAGCTTGCGTTCCAGCTTGATGCCGTAACCGATGGCTGTAACCAGCAGCAGCATGAGGATGGAATCGAGGATGATACCGGTCATCAGCTTGTTCTCCCGGCCACGCGCATGGCCGCTTCGGTTGTAATCGGTGCCTCGACGCGCACGGCGATGTGCTGGCCTCGGCGGCCCATCTTTCCGGTGGTCAGGTTGATAGACCCCGCCTTGACGGTGACGTCAGAGTTGGGCGTGGCGTTGAGCATCAGGGTGTCGCCGACCTTCAGCTCCAGCACCTTTGACAACGGCATCTGCTGCTCGTCGAGGATGCAGCGCACCTCGGTGTCGGTGGTCCAAAGCTCGGTGGCCAAGTGGCCTTCCCAGATGTTGTCGCGGCCGAACTTCTCACCCATGAACTGCTGAAGCAGCATCTTGCGGATCGGCTCCAGCGTGGAATAGGGCAGCAGCAGCTCGACGCGGCCGCCACGGTCTTCCATGTCGATACGCAGCTTGACCAGAATGGCGGCGTTGGCCGGACGCGCAATCGCGGCAAAGCGCGGATTGGTTTCCAGACGGTCCAGATTGAAATGGACAGGGGTCAGCGGCTCGAAAGCCTGACGCGCGTCGTTGAGGATCACCTCGACCATGCGCTGCACCAGGGCGCGTTCGATGGTGGTGTAGGGACGGCCTTCGATACGCAGCGCCGCCGTGCCGCGACGACCACCCAGCAGCACGTCCACGATCGAATAGATCAGGTTACTGTCGACCGTCAGCAGGCCGTAGTTGTCCAGTTCCTCGGCGCGGAACACCGCCAGAATGGCCGGAAGCGGGATCGAGTTCAGATAGTCCCCGAAACGGATCGAGGAGATGGTGTCCAGCGACACTTCGACGTTGTCGGAGGTGAAGTTACGAAGGCTGGTCGTCATCAAGCGCACAAGGCGGTCGAAGACGATTTCGAGCATCGGCAGACGCTCATAGGACACCAGCGCCGAGTTGATGATGGCGCGGATACCGCTGCGATCATCTCCCGAGCCGTCGTCCATATCGAAGCCGAGCAGGCTGTCGATTTCATCCTGATTGAGGACGCGTTCGGCCACACCTGCGGCTTCTGCGCCGAAGGGGTCTTCATCCAGAGGTGCGCCGAGGGTGTCGGTCATTACTGCACCAGCATCTCTTCGATCAGAACGGCATCCACCTTGCCCGGTGCCGCGATCAGGTTCACGCGGCGCAGGATCTCTGCGCGCAGCTGATACGAACCCGCCGACCCTGCGAGGTCCTCGGGGCGCAGTTCACGCAGGAAGCTCTGGAACATGTCGTTCAGGCGCGGGTGCTCGCTCTGCAGCTTGGCAGCGGTCGAGGCGTCCTTCATCTCCAGCGTCAGCTTGAGCTTGAGATAGGTCGTGCGGCCTTCCGGCGACTGGATGTTCACGATCATGTCCGGCAGGGTGTAGAAGGTCACACCATCGGGGCCGGCTGCAATCGTGCCCGAACCTTCGGCGGGGGCAGCAGCCTCCTCGCCTTCTTTGCCATGACCGTCCGACTTCTTGGCGTCCTTGGCCGGCTCTTCGTGCGCGGCTTCGCTTTCTGCGGTCTTGGGCTTCAGCAGGAAGAAGGCGGCACCACCACCAATCGCGGCCACCAGAACTGCCGCCGCGATGATGATGATCAGCAGCGGGGGCTTCTTCTTGGCAGGGGCTTCGGCACCCTCGACATCCTGCGCGGTCTCGCCCTCGACCACGGCAGGTGCGGGATTATCGCCTTTTTTCTTGCCCAGCTTCAATTTCAGCATGCGGAACGACCCCAACCTACAGCAGAGCTAAGTGGGGTAAATTTGGTTAACAGCGCGTTAACCGATTTCTTTAACCTTGAGTATTTCACCAAAGCCGCAAGCCCGCCCCTTGGCCCCAAAACGCGAAACCGCCTTTAGGCGAGGTTTCCGGCGCAGCCTCTGGCACGGGATCGAGGCCCGCTGGCACAAGGGCAAAAACTGCCTAGCCGGATTTGGCACCCTTCACAGCAACACTGATTTCATTGGGTTTTTCTTGGCACGCCTATTGCTTCAACCGATTTGGTTAATGGAGCCCATGCTTTGGAAAACGCCGCCTATATCGGATTGTCACGGCAGATGACGCTGCGCCGCGAGCTAGACATCGTGGCCAACAACATCGCCAATGCCGACACGACCGGTTTCAAAGTCGAGCAGATGCTGGTGGGGACCGAGATCGGTCCGCGCGCCCGCAACCATGCCATCCGCCCCTCGGCCAGCTTCGTGCTGGACAAGGGCGTGGGCCGCGACTTCGGTCAGGCAGCCCTGAAACAGACGGGTCGCGACCTTGATTTCGGTATCGAGGGCGACGGCGTCTTCTTTACCATCACCACCCCGAACGGTCCGGCCTATACCCGCGACGGCTCCTTCACCATGGACGCCCAAGGCCGCCTGACGACGCAGGACGGCCTGCCCGTCCAGACCGACGCGGGCGAGCTGATCGTCAATATGGAACAGGGCCCGATCAGCGTCGGCCACGACGGCACCATCAGTCAGGAAGGCCAGATCATCGGCCGCCTGAGCGTGGTGCGTTTCGAGGACATGTCCGTGCTCGAGAAGCGCGGCGACAACCTGTACCGCAACATTTCCAACCTCCAGCCCATGGAAGCCGCAGACGCCTATGTACGTCAGGGCATGCTGGAAGGTTCCAACGTCAACACCCTGATCGAGATCACCAATCTGGTCGAGATCAACCGCGCTTATGAAAGCGTCACCCGCATGATCGAAAACACCAACGACCTGAGCCGACGCGCTGTCGAGCGCTTGGGCAAGGTCTAAGGAGAGGACTGAGGAATGCGCGCACTTCGTACCGCCGCCTCCGGCATGGCTGCACAGCAGCTGAACGTCGAGGTCATCTCGAACAACATCGCCAACATGAACACCGTTGGCTACAAGCGCCAACGCGCTGAATTCCAGGACCTTCTGTATCAGAACGTCGAGCGTATGGGCGCACAGTCGTCCACCGCCGGCACTGTGGTGCCGACCGGCATCCAGATCGGTATGGGTGTGAAGGCCGGTGCCGTTTACCGCATCACCGAACAGGGCAGCCCCAGCCGCAGCGGCAACACCTATGACATTGCCATCAACGGCAAGGGCTATTTCCAGGTGACCATGCCGTCGGGCGAGATCAGCTATACCCGCGCGGGCAACTTCGCCATCAACGCCGAGGGCCAGCTGGTCACCAAGGACGGCTATCCAGTCGAGCCTGCGATCAACATTCCGCCGAACGCTATCGATGTGGCCGTGTCCCGCTCGGGTCAGGTTCAGGTGATCCTTGACGGCGAGGCCGAGCCGCAGATCGTCGGCCAGCTGGAAATCGCCACCTTCGTCAATGAGGCGGGCCTTGAGGCTGTCGGCGACAACCTGCTGCTGGAGACCGCAGCCTCTGGTCCCGCCACCGTCGGCATGCCGGACGAGGTGGGCTATGGCCACCTGCTGCAAGGCTATACCGAGGCTTCGAACGTGGACTCGGTGATGGAAATCACCAGCCTGATCGTGGCCCAGCGCGCCTATGAGATGAACTCCAAGGTCATCACCACCGCCGACGAAATGCTGTCGGTTTCGGCTCAGTTGAAGAACTAGGGCGGGGCGGATCATGAAACGCCTGACCCAAGCCGCAACCGTCATCCTAG
>JAEZHG010000313.1 GCA_023436945.1 Pseudomonadota bacterium
CAGATCATTGCCGCCAATGTCGATGTGGCCTTCATCGTCACCTCGCTGAATGCCGATATGAACGGGCGCCGTATCCAGCGCTATCTGGCCGCTGTGCGCCAGAGCGGGGCGCTGCCGGTGGTGGTGCTGACCAAGGCTGACTTGGTTGACGATGCCGAGGCCAAGATCGCCGAGATCAAGGAACTGGATAGCGGCATCGCCGTGGTTCCGGTTTCGGCCCGCACGGGCGAGGGGCTGGATGACTTCCTGTCCCATGTTCAGGTCGGCCAGACCTGCGTGCTGATCGGCTCGTCCGGTGTGGGCAAGTCCACGCTGGTGAACACCCTGCTGGACGAAGACCGCATGGTCACCCGCGAGGTGCGCGAGACGGACGATCAGGGCCGCCACACCACCAGCCACCGCGAGCTTATCGTGCTGCCCTCTGGTGGTATGCTGATCGACACGCCGGGAATCCGCGAGGTCGGCCTTCTGGATAATGAAGAGGGCGTGGCCGAGGTCTTTGACGATGTCGAAGAGCTGATGACCCAGTGCAAGTTCAGCAACTGCTCCCATACCAAGGAGCCGGGCTGTGCGGTGCAGGGCGCGATCAAGTCGGGTGAACTAACCGAGGACCGCTGGACCCACTTTGTGCAGCTTCGTCTGGAAATGGCCGAGGCCAAGGACAAGATCGACAAGGTCGCCCGTGATGCCGAGCGCCGCCGTCTGGCCGCGTCGCAAAAACACTATCGCGCGACCAAGCGGAACTATCGCGGTTCCAAGGATTAATCAGGGGGGCAGGGCGCAGGTCCTGCCCCTTTTGGTATTTCCAGCCTTCTTGTGGCCCGCTTACCCGTCTACAGCATCGCTTAAGATATCCAGTCAGGAAAGATTCCCCCTATGTCCGTCTATACGATCGTTATGGTCACCGCCTCGCAAGGCGAAGAGAACGCCGAAGTCGATACCCTGACCGAAGAGTTCGGCAGCGAAGCCGAAGTCATCGGCTACACCCGTCGCATGGCGGACGAGCTGGTCGGTCTGGCCGACGATCTGAAGCTGGAGTTCGAGTACAGCAGCATCAGCATTCACAAGGGCGACGTGATCGACGAAGACCTGAACCCGGAACACGAGTCGTTCATGGGCCTGTGGGTTCTGGACGAAGAAGGTCCGGAATACGTCACCGCCGAAGAATACGCCGCTGAAGGCGACGAAGAAGACGAGGAAGAAGAAGCCTAAGCGCTTCGGCTTCGTCATCGACGACAGTGGGAAGGCGGCTCCAAACGGGGCCGCCTTCTTTCGTTTCCGGCTTTTGGGATCTGGAGTAGGGATGAAGCGAAGAGCCGGAGCCAGAATGTCGACAACGCCTAAACTGCCGCTGGAAAGCTGGGGCCGCAGCCTGATGGGCCGCGCGGAGGCGTGGGCCGATCGCGGACGCTGGCGGGGCTATGCCTATGAGTTTTTGTGGTTCGGCCTGAAACAGGCATGGTCATGCCTTTTTGGCGGGGCGCTGCTGGCGCTGATATTGGCGACCTATCTGTTCTGGCCGGATAACAGCCCGCTCAGCCGTTATGATTTTCTGGTTTTTGGCGCGCTGGGCATTCAGGGGCTGATGCTGCTGTTCAAGCTGGAAAGCTGGGACGAGGCCAAGACCATCTTCCTGTTCCATATCGCAGGCACGGTGATGGAGCTGTTCAAGACCTATCACGGTAGCTGGACCTATCCGGAGGGCAGCTTCCTACGGATCGGGGCGGTGCCGCTGTTCTCGGGCTTCATGTATGCGGCGGTCGGCAGCTACATCGCCCGCGTGCAGCGCGTGTTCCATATCGGGGTGAAGAACTATCCGCCGATGTGGCAGACCTATCTGCTGGCGGCGGCCATCTATGTGAACTTCTTCGCCCACCACTGGCTGCCCGATGTGCGGATTGCCCTGTTTATCGCCACGGCGCTGGTGTTCGGGCGTGGCTGGTTCTGGTTCAAGACCGACCGCCGCCGTCGCTCCATGCCGTTGCTACTGGGTTATTTCCTCGTGGCGCTGTTCATCTGGATTGCCGAGAACCTCGCCACCTTCGGGCGGGCGTGGACATATCCCGATCAGGAGATGGGCTGGCAGATGGTCCACTGGGCCAAGTTCGGCAGTTGGTTCCTGCTGATGATTGTCTCGGTGGTGCTGGTGTCACTGGTTCACAAGCCGGTGCCGGAAGACGAAATCCGCGCATAAGCAAAAGGCCCGAAGCGAACCTTCGGGCCTTTGTCTTGTCAGGGCAGCATCAGGGTGCGTTCCAGAACCTTGGGGCGGGGCCGCTCCATGGGCGGTTCGGTCAGGGTGCCGATATGGATAAATCCGGCGATCTTCTCGCCTTCCTTCACGCCCATGATGGCCAGTGCCTCATCATCAAAGCTGTACCAGTCGGTGATCCAGCTGGCGCTGTAACCCAGTGCATTAGCGGCGTGTTCGATGTTCATGCACACCGCACCTGCCGACAGTTCCTGTTCCCACACCGGCACCTTGTGGCCATGGAGGGGCGAGGAGATCACAAGGATCGTCAGCGGCGGGTTGGAGAGCTTTGACAGCACCGCCTTGCCCTTGACCGGATCGGGCAGGCGCGCGGTTATGGCGGTGAACTGCTCAACCCATTCGGCGCGGGTCTGTTGGCCGATCACGACCATGCGCCACGGGGCCAGCTTGCCATGGTCCGGCGAGCGCACGGCCAGTTGCAACAGAACATCCAGCTCGGTTGCCGCAGGGGCGGGGGCGGACAGTTGCTGGGCCGGAGCCGAGCGGCGCGTCGCCAGACGCT
>JAEZHG010000072.1 GCA_023436945.1 Pseudomonadota bacterium
TCTTGGTGCCGAGCTTGGCCATCATATCGGCCAGCGACAGAGCGCCACCCGAAACCTGGCTCTTCTCGCGCTTGCTGCGCTGACGGTATTCCACCAGCTCGCGGGCGCGGGCTTCGGATTCCACCACGGCGAAGGCATCGCCCGGGGTCGGAGCTTCCGACAGGCCGAGGATTTCCACCGGCACAGAAGGACCTGCGTCGGTCAGTTGCTCGTTACGCTCGTTCAGCAGCGCACGTGCCTTACCCCACGAAGAACCGGCAACGACAATGTCACCCTTCTTAAGGGTACCGCGCTTGACCAGAACGGTGGCCACCGGACCACGTCCCTTGTCGAGCTTGCCCTCAATGACAACGCCTTCTGCCGAGCGATCCGGATTGGCGCGCAGCTCAAGCACTTCGGCTTGCAGCAGGATGGCGTCGGTCAGACCGTTGAGGTTCAGACGCTCCTTGGCCGACAACTCCACGATCATCGTGTCGCCGCCGTAGGCTTCGGCCACGATTTCGTGTTGCAGCAGTTCGTTGACGACCTTCTGCGGATCAGCGCCCGGCTTGTCGATCTTGTTGACGGCCACGATGATCGGCGAACCGGCAGCCTTGGCGTGCTGGATCGCTTCGACCGTCTGCGGCATGACGCCATCGTCGGCAGCCACAACCAGAACCACGATGTCGGTCACGTTCGCACCGCGAGCACGCATGGCCGAGAAGGCGGCGTGGCCCGGGGTGTCGAGGAAGGTGATGCGTTGACCATCTTCCAGACGAACCTGATAGGCACCGATGTGCTGGGTGATGCCACCGGCTTCGCCAGCGGCGACGTCGGTGGTGCGCAGCGCGTCGAGCAGCGAGGTCTTGCCGTGGTCGACGTGACCCATGATAGCGACGACCGGAGCGCGGGCTTCGGTGGCGTCGCTGTCATCGGCTTGCGACAGGAAGCCTTCTTCAACGTCCGAGTCAGACACGCGCTTGACGGTCATGCCGTATTCCGAGGCCACCAGTTCGGCGGTATCGGAATCGATCACGTCGTTGATCTTCATCATCAGGCCCTGACGCATCAGGAACTTGATGATGTCGACGCCGCGAACGGCCATACGGATCGACAGTTCACCCACTGTGATGACGTCAGGAATGACGACTTCGCGCGGACGGTTCGGCGTGTCGGTCGACGAGCCTTTACGCTTTTCTTTTTCACGTTCGCGGGCGCGGCGGACCGAGGCCAGCGAGCGCATACGTTCAGCACCGGCATCATCACCAGCGACCGAGTGAATGGTCAGGCGGCCTTCGCGACGCTTGGGCTCGCCACGGGTACGGCTGACGGCCTTGCCCGGAGCGTTTTCACCGAAACGCTTCTCGCGGCTGTCACCATCACGGTCCGGGCGGCTGAAGCCAGCACCGGCCGAACGGGCCGGACGGGCGACTTCCGGCGTAGCCGGCGGTTGGTTCGGGGTCGGACGACCACCAGGACCGGTACGCGGACCCTTGGCAGCACCCGGAGCCGGACGCGGGTTCAGAGCCGAATAGCGGACGGTTTGAGCCGGACGGTTCGGACGGTCACCGCCCTCGCCACGACCTTCACCACCACGGTTCTGACCTTGCGAACGTGCGCCTTGCGGGCGGTTGCCCTGAGGACGATCGCCTTGAGGACGGTTGCCGTACGGGCGGTCGCCCTGCGGACGCTCGGTGCGTTCCGGACGATCGCCTTGCGGGCGATCACCGCCACCCATGGCTTGTTCGCGGGCCGAACGGCCACCCAGACCACCCTGAGCCGGAGCACGGCCAGTCGGGATCTTGGGAGCGCGTTGACCGAAGTTCACTTGCGGACGCGGCTTAGCTGCCGGAGCGGCCGGAGCAGCAGCCTTCGGAGCCTCGGCGGGCTTCGGTGCTTCTGCCGGCTTGGCAGCGGCAACCGGAGCAGCAGCCTTGGGCGCTTCAACCGGCTTCGGAGCCTCTGCTCCCAGCTTGGCAGCTTCGGCGCGTGCGGCGTCGGCAGCGGCCTTGGCGGCAGCGGCTTCTACGCGGGCAGCTTCAGCAGCCTTCTCGGCAGCAGCGGCCTGTTCCTTGGCAGCCTTTTCAGCAGCAGCCTTTTCGGCGGCCTGACGGCGTTCGCGGTCGGCAGCAGCAGCGGTCGCAGCGGCAATAGCGCGGCGACGGGCTTCCATTTCCTCGGCAGAGAGGCCGCCAGCATTGGCCTGACCACGCGGAGCGTTGCCGCGCGGTGCATTGCCGTCCTGACGCGGACGGGCGACATCAAAGCCCTGCGGGCGCTGATGACCACCGCCCTGACCCGGGCGGCGCTTGGTTTCGACAACAACCGTCTTCGAACGGCCATGGCTGAAGCTTTGCTTCACCGTGCCGGTCGAGACCGAGCCTGCGGCACGCGGCTTCAGCGTCAGCGGAGCGCGTGCTCCACCTTGCGAAGGGGCGTTGCCAGGGGTCTTGCCGTCGTTGGTTTTGTCGTTTTCGTCGCTCATCCGGTCGCTTTACTTGTGGCGGAGAATTCCGCCTCGTCCTTCATACCCATACACGAATGCGGCCCCGTCCCCGTTAAGGAACCGGCCCGCACTCGCCAAAACCTTTAGCTCTGTTCCTCCGGGGAAGTTCCCCGGCTGTCCGCAAGACTGTCTTCCAGATCGATCCGGCGCCAATCTTGCGGGCATAGAGCCCTAAATCCTGCCAAACGTTCGACCTCTTGGGTCCAACGGTCAGCTCGTCCGCCTTTCAGCAGGACGGCGTGTATCGCATTTTCCAGCCCAAGGGCCAAACTCAAATCGTCTGCGCTGAAAATGCCGCAAATTTTCGGCGCCGGAGACACATGTCTTGCGAGCGCGACGAGTTTATTGCGGCCGTCTGCCGAGCCATCGGCTGCTTCGATCATCCACGCGACCTTGCCGCCACGGATGTTCGCCGCACTTTTTTCAAAGCCAGAGATAAGCACGCCTTCGCGTCGGGCAAGGCCCAGTTGGTCCAAACAACGCTTTTTCAGCAGGTTTTCGACCATA
The DNA here is from genome assembly GCA_023436945.1 of Pseudomonadota bacterium. Taxonomy (GTDB): domain Bacteria; phylum Pseudomonadota; class Alphaproteobacteria; order Caulobacterales; family Caulobacteraceae; genus Brevundimonas. The sequence continues at coordinate 2,993 of JAEZHG010000072.1, forward strand.
TCCGACAGATCTTCTGCCGGTTTCAGCGGAGCCTTGGCGGCTCGCGCGAACATATTCTTCTTCACTGCCGCATCGACAGAGGCGCGGTCGGCCGCGACCCAAAGGCCGCGACCGGGCAGTTTGCGCGCCAGATCGGGATAGACCGCGTTGTCCGGACCAGCCACGAAGCGGATCAGACGAGATTCATCGAGAACCTGGCGGGACACCAGATCCTGACGCTCCCTATCGATCAGCACCTCGGACATAGTCATGGACAACAGCGGACCTCATCACGCGTCTTGGGTTTCGTCGGCGTCACCTTCCGGTGCAGCCGCGTCAACATCGCCTTCGGCAACGTCGAACTCACCGTCAAAGGCTTCTTCCTCGCCTTCAACGAACTCGGGCTCTGCTTGCGGCAGTTCCGAAGCGTCGATCCAGCCAGCCGCCACACGGGCTTGCAGGATCAGCAGTTCGGCAGCTTCCTGCGACAGGCTGAAGCTTTCCAGAACACCGGCGATCTTTACGCGCTCGCCGCCACGAACTTCGTAGCCGCCACGGATTTCGTCGGTGGCCAGGTCGGCCAGATCTTCAACGGTCTTCACGCCACCTTCGCCGAGGGCCACAGCCATCTGCGGGGTCACGCCCGGAACGTCCAGCACGCCGTCTTCAACGCCCAGAGCCTTACGCTTGTTGTCCAGCTCGGCGACCTGGCGCTCGAGGAACTCGCGGGCACGGGTTTGCAGCTCTTCGGCAGTGTCTTCGTCGAAGCCTTCGATCTCGGCGACTTCATAGGCTTCTACGAAGGCCAGATCCTCAACCGTGGCGAAGCCTTCGGTGACCAGCAGCTTGGCGATGGTTTCATCGACGTCCAGAGCTTCCTGGAACAGCGAGGTGCGCTCGGCGAACTCTTTCTGGCGACGCTCGGAGTCTTGCGTCTCGGTGATGATGTCGATCTGCCAGCCGGTCAGTTGCGAGGCCAGACGCACGTTTTGACCGCGACGGCCGATGGCCAGCGACAGTTGATCGTCCGGAACCACGACTTCAACGCGGTCGGCGTCTTCGTCCAGAACCACCTTGGACACTTCGGCCGGAGCCAGAGCGTTCACGATGAAGGTCGGCTCGTCATCAACCCACGGGATGATGTCGATCTTCTCGCCTTGCAGTTCGGCCACAACAGCCTGAACGCGCGAACCACGCATACCGACGCAGGCACCGACCGGATCGATCGAAGAGTCGTTCGACAGAACGGCCATCTTGGCGCGCGAGCCAGCGTCGCGGGCAGCGGCGCGGATTTCGATCACGCCGTCGTAAACTTCCGGCACTTCCTGCGAGAACAGCTTGGCCATGAAGCCCGGATGGGCGCGCGACAGCATGACCTGCGGGCCCTTCGATTCCGGACGCACATCGTAGATGTAGGTGCGAACGCGGTCGCCGACGTTGAACACTTCACGCGGGATCGACTGGTCGCGGCGCATGATGCCTTCGCCACGGCCCAGATCCACGATGGTGTTGCCGTATTCGACACGCTTGACCGTGCCGTTGACGATCTCGCCAACGCGGTCCTTGAATTCTTCGTACTGG
>JAEZHG010000163.1 GCA_023436945.1 Pseudomonadota bacterium
CCACCGGCCTGCCCGTCTTCCACGTGGGACACAGCATCGGCGGCAGTTTCGCAGGCTTCATGCGCAACCACGATGACATCCGCGCCCACGCCTTTGTGTCGGTCGGCAGCGGCTACTGGCCCCACCACAAGCCCAGCTACAATCCCGCCGAACTGTTCTTCTGGTTCGGCTTTGGCCCGTTCCACCTGCTGACGCATGGCTTTATCAAACAGGGCAAGCTGTGGACCGGCACCGACCTGCCTCCGCGCGTTTTCAAGACATGGCGCAGGTGGTGCATGAACAACCAGTTCTTCGGCAGCGACCTTCGCAAGGGCAAGCTTGAGCCCCAGTATTTTGCCGAGGTCACCGCCCCGATCCGGTCTTTCCTGTTTACAGACGATCCCATCGCCACGCCACGCGCAGCCAAGACGGTCTTGGGCCTCTATAAGAACGCGCCCAGCGAAACCTTCCTGCGCTCGCCGTCAGACTATGGCCGCCCGCGCATCGGCCACGAGGGCGCATTCCGCAAAGGGATGGAGCCTCTCTGGCAGGAAATCCTCGATGGTTTCAGCGAAAGCCTTTCGAAGGCGGACTGATCAACCTAAATCCATAGCCTACCCGAAACTCTCCGGATCAGTGTCATGGCCTATGGAACCCAGCCCACAGTCAACGTCGATGGTTTTGAAATCCCGCTTCTGGGTTTTGGCACGTGGCAACTGCGTGGCGATGACGCCCGCCGCATGGTGGCCGAGGCCCTGCGCATCGGTTACCGCCATATCGACACCGCCTTCATCTACGAGAACGAGGCCGAGGTCGGTCAGGGCATCAAGGATGCTGGCGTCGCGCGCGAAGACTTCTTCCTGACCACCAAGATCTGGGTCACCAACCTGACCCGCGATGCGCTGCTGAAACAGGCCGAAGCAAGCGCAGAGCGTCTGGGCACCACGCCGGACCTGCTTCTGCTCCACTGGCCCAAGCCTTCGCCGGAACTGGCCGAAACCATCGCGGCGCTGAATGAAGCCAAGGACAAGGGCCTGACCCGCGCTATCGGCCTGTCCAACTATCCGTCGGCCCTGTGGCAAAAGGCGCAGAATCTGTCGGCAGCCAAGCTGGTCACCAACCAGATGGAATATCACCCGCTGCTGTCGATCAACGCCATCAAGGCCAAGGCCGCCCAGCTGGGATCGTCGGTCACCGCATGGTCGCCGCTGGCGCGCGGCCTTCTCATGGATAACCCGCTGATCAACGAGATCGCGGCCAAATATAAAAAGACCTCCAGTCAGGTGACCCTGCGCTGGATCGTCCAGCAAGGCATCGTCGCCATCCCGCGCACCTCCAACGAAGGCCGTGCGCGCGAAAACTTCGACATCTTCGACTTCGAACTGACCGAAGATGAAATCGCCCGTATCGCCACCCTGGCCAATGGCACCCGCGTCGGAGACCACCTCGACGCCGCCTTCCAGTGGGACGCGAACTAAGCCGCTCTCAAGCGCGTGATTGGACGAACGCGCCAATCACGCGCACCCTCCCTTTTGACAGTATCCAATAGAGCCTGAACACAGGCCGCACGCTTACCCTGCAACGACTGTTCTGGGAGGGACGTCATGGGCTCGGTACACGGATTTCCTGCGGTTGATCCCGCAGACTTGGCCATCGGCGCGCGCATCCGTCGCTGGCGAGACAAACGCGGCATGGATCAAGAGCAACTGGCCGCCCTGATGAAACTCAGCAGCGCCGAACTTCGCCTGATTGAAGCGGGCCGTCGCCACCTGAATAGCGCCGAGGTCGATGCCACCACACGTGCTCTTCGACTGCCGATCTGGGCGCTTATGGCCGACCAGCCGACCTACTGACAAAAAGCCCTAGGTGACAGACGGCGCAATGCCGCCTAATCCAGCCCTATGGCCTATAAATCCCTTCGCGATTTCATCGAACAGTTGGAAGCACAGGGCGAACTGGTGCGCGTCAGCGAACCGGTATCCACCGTGCTGGAAATGACCGAGATCCAGACCCGTCTGCTGCGTAATGGCGGACCGGCTGTGATCTTTGAAAAACCCGTCATGCCCGACGGTTCGGTCAGCCCTATCCCCTGCCTTGTGAACCTGTTCGGCACGGTCAAACGTGTTGCCATGGGCGTGACCCTTGAGGGCAAACAGCGCACCACCACGCAAGAACTGCGCGAAGTGGGCGAACTGCTGGCCTTCCTGAAAAACCCCGTCCCGCCGCGCGGTCTGGGCGAAGCCATGGAAATGCTTCCGCTGGCCAAGACGGTCATGTCGATGCGCCCCAAGACCGTAAAGAAGGCTCCGGTCCAGGAGGATGTGCTGACGGGCGATGATATCGACCTGACCAAGCTGCCGATCCAGACCTGCTGGCCAGGGGAACCCGCGCCCCTGATCACTTGGGGCCTCGTTGTCACCAAGGGACCAAGCGACGACCGCGAGGATGACTTCAACCTCGGCATCTACCGCATGCAGGTGCTGGGCAAGGACAAAACCATCATGCGCTGGCTGGCCCACCGTGGCGGCGCCCAGCACTATGCCCGCCACAAGAAGGCCGGTAAGCGCGAGCCCCTGCCCTGCGCCGTCGTTC
>JAEZHG010000198.1 GCA_023436945.1 Pseudomonadota bacterium
GGCGAGTCTATCGCTGTGGGCTGGATCGTCTGGCCGGACCGCGAGACCCATGACAGGGCATGGCAGGCGCTCGATAACGATCCGGAAATGATGGCCCATGACCTGCCCTTCGACGGGCGGCGCATGGTCTTTGGTGGCTTCGAGACCATTCTGGATCTCAAGGCCTGAACCCTTAAAGGTTCAGGACCTCGATCTCAGGCGTCCTGACCCAGCAGGATGCGACGCATGTCGGCCACGTCTTTGAACAGATAGGCCGGATTGTGCTTGGCCAGAGCCTCGGGAAGCGTATAGCCCCACGACACCGCACCGGCGCGCATATTGATCGGGCGGGCCGCGTCGATGTCGCGGATTTCGTCGCCAACGCTGACGGCATCCTTGGCATCAACGCCCATGGCCTTGAGCACTTTCTTGAACTTGGCCGTCTTGCCGTGGATCGACGCGCCGCAGTTCAGCATATCGACCTCGATGCCCTCGCGCTGGAGCACCTGACGCACGGACTCCTTCGTGTCGGAGCTGACGATCACCACCTTGATGCCCGCCGCACGCAGATCGCGCAGCAGTTCGGGGATGCCGTCAAACAACTCGGTCGTGGCCGCAGCCTTCAGCTTCTCGCGGCGCGTATGGCGCACGATGGCCGGAAGCTTCCACGGGCGGACCTTCATCTTGGTCATCACCTGACGCGCAGACAGGCCGCGCATAGCCTCGACCTCTTCCGGCCCCGGCTTATAGAGGCGGAAACGCGCAATGGCGTCGTCGAGGATCGACAGGAACCACCCGTAGGTGTCTGCCAACGTCCCGTCGAAATCAAAGATGACCAGTTTAGGCGTCGTCATTCGTGTCCTTGACCAGAAACGCACCAAGGGCGCTCCGCATGCGGAACACCCTTGTTGCCCTGATCCGTCTTAGCTGTCGAGGAACGAGCGCAGTTTACGCGAACGCGACGGGTGTTTCAGCTTGCGAAGAGCCTTGGCTTCGATCTGGCGGATACGCTCGCGCGTCACCGAGAACTGTTGGCCGACTTCTTCCAGAGTGTGGTCGGTATTCATGCCGATGCCGAAGCGCATACGCAGAACACGTTCCTCACGCGGGGTCAGCGAGGCCAGAACGCGCGTGGTGGTTTCACGCAGGTTCGATTGAATGGCCGCGTCGATCGGCAGGATCGCGTTCTTGTCCTCGATGAAGTCGCCGAGGTGCGAGTCTTCCTCGTCACCGATAGGCGTTTCCAGCGAGATCGGCTCCTTGGCGATCTTCAGGACCTTACGGACCTTCTCCAGCGGCATGGCCAGACGTTCGGCCAGCTCTTCCGGCGTCGCTTCACGGCCGATTTCATGCAGCATCTGGCGCTGGGTACGGACAATCTTGTTGATCGTCTCGATCATGTGCACCGGAATACGGATGGTACGGGCCTGGTCGGCGATCGAGCGCGTGATGGCCTGACGGATCCACCAGGTCGCATAGGTCGAGAACTTATAGCCGCGACGGTATTCGAACTTGTCGACGGCCTTCATCAGACCGATGTTGCCTTCCTGGATCAGGTCCAGGAACTGCAGGCCACGGTTGTTATATTTCTTGGCGATCGAGATAACCAGACGCAGGTTGGCCTCGACCATTTCCTTCTTGGCCTGACGGGCTTCGCGCTCGCCCTTCTGCACCATCTGGACGATGCGGCGATAGTCGTCGATCGGCAGACCGGCTTCGGTTGCGATGGCGGCGATGTCGCCACGGATCTTGGCGATCTGTGCGGCTTCGTTCTCGCTGAACTTGGTCCAGCGCACGCCCAGTTCCTTGATGCTCTCGGCCCAGTTCGGATCAAGCTCCGAACCGAAGTAGGCTTTCAGGAACTCCGGACGCGAGATGCCATAGCTGTCAGCCAGACGCAGCAGACGGCCTTCCAGACCGATCAGACGCTTGTTGATCGCATAAAGCTGCTCGACCAGCGCCTCGATACGGGCGTTGTTCAGCTTCATGGTCTTCAGGCGGTCCGAGATCGACGCCGTCAGTTCCTCGTACGACTTCTGTTCCTTGGATGACAGGACGTCACCACGCAGGCGGGTTTCGACCAGCTTGTCCTGCAGCTTGCGGAAGCCACCGAAGTCGGCCGCAATCGCGTCCAGAACTTCCATGACACCGTCGCGCAGCTCGGCTTCCAGAGCCGAGATCGACATGCCGGCACCGTCGTCGAAGTCGTCCTCGTCCTCGTCCTCACCCTCGCCTTCCGGCTTTTCTTCCGGCTCTTCGGAAGGGTCCGGCTGGTTGTGCGGCAGCGACGACGGGTTCAGCACGCCATAGGTGGCGTCCAGATCGATCACTTCACGCAGCAGGATGCGGTTGTTGGCCAGCTCGTCGCGCCAGACCATGATGGCTTCAAAGGTCAGGGCGCTTTCGCACAGACCCGAGATCATGGCGTCGCGACCGGCCTCGATGCGCTTGGCGATGGCGATTTCGCCCTCGCGGCTCAACAGCTCGACCGAACCCATTTCGCGCAGATACATACGCACCGGGTCATCGGTGCGGTCATAGGCAGCCTTGGCGGGGGCTTCGGCGACAGCAGTCTCTGCAGCAGCGGCCACTTCAGTGCCCTGCGCATCGGCTGCGTCTTCCTCGGCCTCGACAACGTTCACGCCCATTTCGGACAGCATGGCCAAGGTGTCTTCGATGGCATCACCGCTGACCTCTTCGGAAGGCAGAACCTTGTTCAGCTCTTCCATGGTCACATAGCCGCGTGCCTTGGCCTGCTTGATGAACTTCTTGACGCCAGCATCAGTGAGATCGAGCAGGGGCCCGTCGGTATGGGTGTCGTTGTCCTGCGTCTCGTTCTGCGCGCTCATTCAAATTCTCTCCAACGCCATCAGGGAGTGATCAGTCCCCTGCGGCGAAAATACAACGCCTGAAACTTCTTCGTTACGAAGAAGCATCGTCGCTCCAAATCGTTCCAGTCTTAATGGCTCGTCGCAAAGCATCTCGCTCGGCTTTCACCAGTGCGAAAGCCGAGGCATCGAAAGCCTTGTGGGCCTCCGATTTAGCTGAGGCCAGCGCCTCGTCTAACGCCGCAGCACGGGTTAGAGCGTCGAACGCTTGCGACCATCGGGCCCTCATCTCGCCGAGGGGCTTGTCTGTAGCCAGGAATGGCGCGCCGGACTTTGCCGCCGCCTTCTCGACCTCGCGCATCAAGACATCATGACCCGAACTTTGCAGATGGCGGCGTAAAGCCGCAGAGTCAAGGCTTCGGCCGGAGAAACGTAGCCTTACCAATTCCTGCGCCAGTTCGTTGAGCGCCGGATCGCCAAATCCATAGCGGGCAATGGCCTCCATATGGTCATCCAGACGCTCGGGATCATCCACTGCGCCATGGGCCAGCGCGGCGGCCACAGGCTCGATAGCGCGCGACAGGGCCTGCATCGCCATCTGCCCCTCGACCGTCTGTCCTTGCAGGACATTCTTGCCCTTCCAGCGCCCACCGCCCGAACGGTCGCCATAGCTTCCGGTCGTCCCCGGCGGCGCATTGTTCTGGCGCGGGAACAGGGCGTCGAAACGGTCGAAAAGGTCGCGGCGGTATTGTTCGGACAGGTCCTTGTCCGTCACCGCATTGGCGGCTGCCCGCAAACGCCCCTTCAGGCCCGCCTTGCGCTCCGGCGTATCCAGCGGCTCGGCCTCGACCTCGCGCTGGAACAGCACCTCTGAGAAGGTCCGCGTCTGATGCAGCGCCTGACGCAGCGCAGGTGCGCCCTTGTCGCGCAAAATATCATCAGGGTCCTGCCCACCATCAAGCAGCGTAAAGCGGAACGAACGCCCCGGTTTCAGCAGGGGTAGCGCGCGCTCCACCGCACGATATGCCGCACGAAGACCCGCAGCATCACCGTCAAAGCAAAGCACAGGCTCGGAGGAGACGCGCCACAGGCGCTCCATCTGCTCTTCCGTCAGGGCCCTACACATCGGTGCCACCGCCGGAAGCCCCGCCCGCTGACAGGCGATCAC
>JAEZHG010000233.1 GCA_023436945.1 Pseudomonadota bacterium
GATCCCAAGCACCGCCCGCGTCCAGAGCGTCGTCGAAATCGAGCAGACGGTCCAGCAGAAGGCCGGCCACGATACCGATGGCGGCGACGCCGATCAGGGTCGCAGCCGAGGCGACGCCGACCTTTTCAGCGCGGGTCATGCGGCGACGTTGGGCGGGGGTCAGTTGGCGACGACGGGACATTAGGCAACCATCTTCTGGTGTTTCTTGACCTTGGTGACCGCACGGTCGCGACGCAGGCGCGACAGGTGGTCGATGAACAGCACGCCGTTCAGGTGGTCCAGTTCGTGCTGGAAGCAGACGGCGTAAAGACCTTCGATTTCCTCTTCGATCTTTTCACCCTGATAGTTCAGGTAGGACACGCGAACGCGGGCAGGGCGCTGGACCTCGTCATAGTACGACGGGATCGACAGGCAGCCTTCTTCGTACGGCAGGGTCTCTTCCGAGGCCCAGAGGATTTCCGGGTTCACGAAGTAGCGCGGATTGCGAGAAGCCTTCTCGGCCTCTTCGCCTTCAAGGCCTTCAGCCACTTCACCGTCGCCGAGGTCCATGACCACCACGCGGTCCAGCACGCCGATCTGCGGCGCGGCAAGGCCGATGCCGGGGGCGTCGTACATGGTTTCCAGCATGTCATCCATCAGGGTGCGGACTGCGTCGGTCACGCCGCCTTCGACCGGTTTTGCAACGGTCTTGAGGATGGCCAGATCGGCCGGATTATCGATAGTCAGAATGCGTCGGATAGCCATGATCGGGAGGTAGGGGTTGCGGCGGGGAAGGTCAAGAAAACCTGACCATTCCCGTACCTATAACATAAATATGCGGCTTAGACTTCCGGCAGAACGCGCGGCTTGCGGTTCTCGTCGATGGCCACATAGGTGAAGATGCCCTCGGTCACGCGGACGCTCTCGTGTTCGTCTTGACCACGGGCGCGCTTCCATGCCTCGACGTGGACGCGGATCGAGGTGCGGCCCGTCTGGATGACGTGGGCATAGATGGTCACCTCGTCACCGATGGTGACAGGCTGGTGGAAGACCATGCCGTCCAGCGCCACCGTGGCGCAGCGGCCACCGGCACGCTCGAACGCAGGGGTAGCGCCGTGCAAGTCCATCTGGGCCAGCAACCAACCGCCGAAGATGTCGCCATCGGGGTTGGTGTCAGCCGGCATGGCGATGATACGGCCATAGGGCTTGGAGGTCGGGAGGGTCGGGGGCGTAATGGCGTCTGCGGTCATTCTATTTCACGTCACTGGACCGGAGGGGAACATAGGGGTCCGTATTTTGGCTCTTTGTGCGCCGCAACATGGCGCGAGGCAAATCACCTAAGGTGTCGGGTTGAAACGCCGCCTTGCGGCAATGGCTGCACCGTGCTTTGCCGAAGGGATGAAAATGGCCCTCGTCTATCCCTTGTCGGCTCTTGCCGAGATTGCCGGATGCTTTGCCTTCTGGGCATGGCTGAAACTGGATCGTTCGCCCTTGTGGCTGGTGCCGGGGGTGCTGAGCCTGATTGCCTTTGCGTGGCTTTTGACGCTGGTCCCGACCGATGCTGCGGGGCGCGCGTTTGCGGCCTATGGCGGGGTCTATATCTGTGCATCACTGGTCTGGATGGGCGTGGTGGAAAAGACCACACCGGACCGCTGGGACATTCTGGGCGGCGCGGTCTGCCTGATCGGTGCGGCGATTATCCTTTTTGCGCCAAGAGGTTGAACGCTGGCGGAACTAATGCAACGCTTGTTCGAAGTCTGCTGTTTGATGAGTGCGAAACGCTATGAAATTATCTTACGATGAAATCGTATCGTCCCATGAGAAAAGGGACGAGAAATATAATATTACCTATATTGAAAAATCATCGACCTCTAAAGACAAGCTGATTGTTCTTATTGCTACGCATAACTCGCATGGTAAGTATGCGTCCTTAGAAAGTCTATTCAACTCAAATTATGACTACGATTTTCTGTTCCTGAATTCTGTCGATAATAGCTACTATCACCGGAACGATGGCGGGAAGTCTTATCAGGATTTTCTATTCAATTACGTGAAGGGCTATGACCCTGCGAAGGTTGTGTTTTTCGGTTCGTCCATGGCGGGCTATTGCGCCTTGCGTTGGTCTTTGGCCTTCAACGCGAACTGCGTCGTCAGCAATCCCCAGATCAACCTAGATGAGTCCATCAACTATGCGTGGCATGAGTTGAAGACGAACATCATCAAGATTCCAAACCGGTTTAACATCGACAGTGCGAATTATCCTGGCAAGGAAACCTGCATCGTCTCGATGTTCGGACATCACCCGATGGATGTAAGAAGCTTCGACCGGATGATCAGTCTGGTGAAGGCCAATACGGACCTGTCCCTGACGATCGACCAGTCCGATGACATCAATCATGACTATCTGATCAAGGGCATGGACCACTTCATGGTCCTGGTCGAACGCGCTCTTCTGATGCGCCAAACCAAGATCAAATCCTGGATCAAGCCGGCCTAAACAACTGGGAGGGTCAAAGGCTATTGAGATATTCGGGTAGCACGGCTGTGGCGGGGCCATAGATGTGCTGCTCGAACAGGTTCTGGCCGACAGTGGGCTCTAGATTGATCTCGACCGTATTTGCGCCTGCCATGGTGGCGAGTTGTACGAAGCCTGCGGCGGGATAGACATTGCCGGAGGTGCCGATCGACAGGAACAGGTCCGCCTCGGCCAGCTTCTGTTCGATGCGGCCCATTTCCAGCGGGATTTCTCCGAACCAGACGATGTGCGGGCGCAAATAGCCCGCCGGATCGAAAGGTGACGGATGATAGGGCTGTAGGTCACCATGCCAGTCCATGACCTTGCCTGTGCGGGTGCAGCGGGCTTTCAGCAGTTCGCCATGCATATGGATCAGAGAGAAGCCGCTGGCGGGTGTGATCTGTTGGTGGGCGCGGTCGTGCAGATCATCGACGTTTTGCGTGACGAGTGTGAAGTCGCCCTGCCATCGCGCGGCCAGTTCTGCCAGTGCCAGATGGGCGGCGTTGGGCTCCACGTTCGCAAGTCCCGCGCGGCGCTCGTTATAGAAGGTCTGAACAAGCGCAGGGTTTGCGGCATAGCCCTCGGGCGTTGCCACCTCCTCGACGCGGTGGCCTTCCCACAGGCCGTCACTGGCGCGAAAGGTCGGGACCCCGCTTTCAGCGGATATTCCGGCTCCGGTCAGGACGACGAGGTTCATGGCTAAATCCTCTGCGTGTTCAGATGGTCGTGCAGCCAGTCGATCATGGCCCGCACCTTGGGCGGAACGTGACGCGGATGGGGATGCACGGCCCAGACACCTTCATCCGGCGGGCGCTGTTCGTCCAGCACAGAAACAAGTCGGCCATCAGCCAGCGCCTCTCGCACATAGAAGTCCGGCAGTTGGCAAAGGCCCAAGCCCTGCAATGCCGCATCGAGCACTGCTGTGCCCGAGTTACAGCGCCAGCGGCTCATGGGTGTCAACGTCACCTCGCGCCCTCCTTCGGTGAAGCGCCACTGCTGCGATGATCCGCTGAGGGTGTCGTGGCTGGCGATCTCCGACAGGTCACGCGGCGCGCCACGGCGGGCGAGGTATTCGGGGCTGGCGCACAGGATCAGCGAGCGCGAGGCCAGACGCTGGGCCATCAGTCGCGAGTCCGTCAGATGGCCGAAGCGGATGGCAAGGTCATAGCCTTCTCCCACCATGTCGCGTAGGCGATTGTCCAGATCGAGGTCAATGCGCAGTTCCGGATACTGGCGTGCAAATGCGTTGACGGCGGGGGCAATGAAACGCTCGCCATAGGATACCGAGCAGGTCATCCGCAAAAGGCCGCGCGGGGCGTGGTCATCGGGCTGGATCGCGGCCAGTGCCTCGTCGCGCTCGTCGATCAGGCGGCGGCAGCGGGCAAGGAACTCGCGGCCCGCATCGGTCAGTTCAACGCGGCGCGTGGTGCGGTGGAGCAGACGGGTCTGCAAGCGGTCCTCCAACCTCGCAATCTCGCGACTGACGGCAGAGGTGGACAGACCCAACCGCTTGGCCGCGCCCGAAAAGCTGGCCTGTTCGGCCACAGCGGTGAACTCGTCGATACCGTCCCATCTGCTCATGGGCCTATCG
>JAEZHG010000279.1 GCA_023436945.1 Pseudomonadota bacterium
GCCACTCCGCCGTGTCGCGCAGGTTTATGTAATAGGCCCCCGGTCGCGAGCCAGCGATGGCCGGAGCCATGTAATAGCCGCCCGGCGCGCCCGCCTCGATCTCTGCCGGAATGCGGCGCACATCGCACGCAGACTTGGGCAGGTGACCGAAATAGTTCGGCAGCAGACGGTTCATCTGCTCCATCTGGCCGTTCAGATCGGCCAGCAACTGGGCCTTGCCTTCATCTGTGTTCGGATAGACCTGACCCGGAATATCGGCCAGTGCCGCCACCCGCTGTCCGACCGACCCTTGGGTCATGTCCAGACGCTTCAGGATGGTGTCGATACGGGCGGTGATCTCGGCCACCTGTTGCAGACCCACCTGATGGATTTCATCGGCGGTCATATTGGTGGTCGTGAAATTCTTCAGCCCATAGGCATAATAGGCCTCGCCCTGCGGCTGGGCCCAGATGCCCGCATCATGACGCGCGCGCGGCAAGGTCGCCTCATAGAGCGCGATCTGTTTCTGGATCGCCGGCAGAACCTTGTCCTTAAGGATGGTCTCGGCCCGCGACGACCAGTTGCCCTCGATGCCCTTGGCAGCGGTGCGGCTGGTCAGGCTCTCGACCAGACTGTGTTTAGCCGGATCACCCGCCGCCAGATTGCGAAGCTGGATCAAGGTGCGTTCCACCACAAAGTCCGGCGGGATGACGCCCTTGGCCTGATCGGCTTCGGTGCTCAGTCGCTCGTTTTCAAGCTGCACCGCAAAATCCTCGAGGCGCGACAGATAGGCCTCGGCGTCGCTGGTTTCCTCGATACGGTGCTGGCTGCGCAGGAAGTCCGGCACGCCCTGATAGACGCCTGTCAGCTGGCTGATGCGATAGGGCGCGGGGAAGCCGATGGTGCCGTAACCAAAGGTGGCGCTCTCCATCGTGCGGTCCAGATAATAGTCGAGCGTATCGTACCAGTTGCGCTCTTGTGCCGCCAGACCATTGCGGTCCAGCGCCTTGAGCGAGGTGGCATAGCCACGCATGGCGCTCAGGCTCTTTTGCTCATGCTCGGCAGAACTGTCGGACAGGCGGAAGCGGGCATCGGCATAGGGGCCGCGATCCATGCCCAGCATGGTCAGGACTTGCGCATCCTTGAACAGATACTCCTGCGTCACTTGATCTATAGTGGCGCGGAAGGCTGCCGAAGCAGAGCCTTGGGCCGCCGCCCAAACGCGAGAACCGGAAACACCCGCCAGGGCGGCACCAGCGGCCATGCCCTGCAACAACTGACGACGATCCATAATCCACCCTTCCCATAGACACGGCCATAGCCACGTTATGCGGAACAGTATGCGGAAAGGCCCCGCACGCAAGACGTGCAGGGCCTCTCAAGGGATTAAGTTTATGTCACCTAAACTGTCGGTTATCAGGCCGGCAGATGGGCCTTGATGCACTCGCGGATACCGCGCTTCAGGTCGCCGGAAGCTGCGGGCTCATAATGGCCCTCGGCCTGCAGAACCGCACGCACGGCGGCGTCCAGACCCTTGGGCAGGGCCGCAACCACCTTCACCTGACCTTTTTCATGCAGGCAGTAGCCCAGCTCGGTGCAGAGGGCGGAAAACATCGGTTCATAGGCGGACAGATCGGTCATGGCTTCCCTCTAACACTCCCTGTCCGCTTTCAATAGTCCGACGTTAGGCCCTCGCTATCAGGCCTTAAGGCGGGCCGCGTGGAAGGCGACGTGATCGGCGATAAAGCTGGCCATGAAGAAGTAGGAGTGGTCATAGCCCGGCTGCATACGAAGCGTGATCTTCTGGCCCGCCTTGTCAGCAGCGGCCTGCAGCAGCTCCGGCTTCAGCTGGTTCTCCAGGAAGCTGTCTGCATCGCCCTGATCGACCAGCATGTCGTCATAGTGACCCTTGGCAGCACCCGCTTCGATCAGAAGGGCGGCATCGTGCTTGGCCCATTCGGCGCGATCTTCGCCGAGATAAGCCGTGAAAGCCTTCGTACCCCACGGGCAGCGGGTGGGCGAGGAAATCGGCGCAAAGGCCGAGACCGACTTGAACAGCTCTGGATATTTCAGCGCCAGCGTCAGCGCACCGTGGCCACCCATGGAGTGACCCGAGATGCCGCGCACACCATTGGCCGGAAACTCGGCCTCGACCTTCTCGATCAGTTCGCCGGTGACATAGGCTTCCATCTGGAAATGCGGAGCCCACGGCGCTTGCGTGGCGTTGACATAGAAGCCCGCGCCCTGACCCAGATCATAGGCCTCGTCATCGGCAACGCCCTCGCCGCGCGGGGAAGTGTCCGGCGCGACGATGATAACGCCATGCTCGGCAGCGGCCTGATAGGCACCGGCCTTGGTTGTGAAATTATCCTCGGTGCAGGTTAGGCCCGACAGCCAGTAGAGGACCGGGAACGGGCCCTCGCCGGCAGGAACGAAAACCGACAGCGTCATCGGCGTGCCGGTCGTTTCGCTCTGATGCTTCAGATAGCTGAGCTTGCCGCCGTGGACGATGTGGGTTTTGACGGTTTCCATCAGTTTACAGCTTCCTTCGGCCAGACCTTGGACATCAGTTCATCGTCCAGAAGGCCGCCATGTTTGGAGAAATGCGAATACCA
>JAEZHG010000056.1 GCA_023436945.1 Pseudomonadota bacterium
GCTCAATAGATATTGCGGGTGCGGTTTTATTTACCCCCAAGATATTGAGGGCGACGAAATCGTCACAAGACGCCAGAACTGTCTTTAGATCGCTGGACGAAACGCTTTGCGGTTCTTATTATCGAGCCGCGCTGCCGCACACCTTTGGCAGCGAGAATTCAAGTGAGTGCGCCAACGTGCTGAGCAAGATCTTCACCTGGTGGAATGGCGCTACCATTGGCACCCTCTTCACCATTGGCAAGCGTGGTAGCCTGATCGGCACGGACGAGTTTGGTAACCGTTACTACCAGTCGCGCGACAACGTCTCCTATGACGGTCGCCAGCGTCGCTGGGTCGTGTACAACGGCTATGCCGAAGCCTCGAAGGTTCCGCCGGAATGGCAGGGCTGGCTGCGCTACACCTATGACGAAGCCCCCAGCGTCAAGCCGCTGCTGCGCAAGTCGTGGGAAAAGGATCACCTGCCGAACCTGACCGGAACGCCCTATGCGCGCCGTCCGCAAGGTTCGCTGCTGGCCCAAGGTCAACGTCCGGCTGCGACCGGCGACTATCAGGCCTGGACCCCGGAATGATGATGCGTCAGGTCCTGCTGGGCGGTGTGGTCGCAGCAGGCCTGGCTGTGTCAGGCGTCGGCGTGTCCGCCGCCCTGATGGATATTCCGCAAGACGCCGTGCCTGTGCAGGATCCCGTTGGTGATGCCCTGCGCGGTACGGTGCCTGCACCAGCTCCAAAACCCACCACGCCGCCTACGGCTACACCTGCGACGCCTCCTGCCAATATCGAAATCGCGCCTGCGACCGTCCAGCCCGCAGAGGGCGAGATTGTTCAGGAAGAGGTTGAGGGCGAGGTTGAAGAGACCGAAGAGTCTGCTCCGGCTCCTGTCGAGGAACCCGCAGAGCCCGGCCCGCGCCGCCGTCTGCCTGTCGCGATTGTTCAAGCCATCGACAAGACCACGGCCGAGACCATGCGTTTCGAGGTCGAGGTGGGCGGTCGTCCGGTCCGTTTCTCGCGCTCGCTGATCTTCAAGGTCCGCGCCTGTGAGGTGTCCGGTCCGGGGGAACTGACCGACGACGCGATTGCCTATCTGGAAGTCGGTATCCAGCCGCGCAATCAGGTGGCCTCGAACGAAGCGCGCCAGATTTTCAAAGGCTGGATGTTTGCATCCTCGCCGAGCGTGAACGCGCTCCAGCACCCGACCTACGATGCGTGGGTGATCGGTTGTAAGAACTAAGGGCCAAGGGCCTCGCGGGAAGCTGAAAGGCTTCCCTTTTTCATATCAGGATGAGGCGAGTGCGATCTCTACGGCTTCAGCGCCGCTTATGGGATTACGCAGAGCCTCGATATCGCCTTTCAGGCGCAGGGCAGGGCCGAGTTTGCGCAGATAGGCACTCTGCGGGATTTCCTGAGCGCCGAAACGCGCCAGATGCGGGGTAATGAACTGTGCGTCCAGCAGGGTGAAGCCGCTGCGTTTCAAGCGAGCCACCAGATGCACAAGTGCCACCTTGGAGGCATCGGTCACGCGGCTGAACATGCTCTCGCCGAAGAAGGCACTGCCCAGCGTCACGCCATAAAGGCCGCCCACGAGCGTTTCGCCCTGCCAGCACTCAAGGCTGTGGGCATGGCCCAGCGCGTGAAGTTCGCCATAGAGGCGGCGGATGGGGGCGTTGATCCACGTGTCCTCGCGGCCTGCAGCAGGGGCAGCGCAGGCATCGACGACCGACAGGAAGGCGGTGTTCACGCGGATGTCGAACGGCTCTGCGCGAACAGTGCGTTTCAAGCGTGAGGGGATGTGGAAGGCATCGAGCGGAAATATGCCGCGCTCGTCCGGCTCAACGAGAAAGACGCGGGGATCATCCCGCGCCTCGCCCATGGGAAAGACCCCGCTGGCGTAGCAGCGAAGGAGGGCGGCGGCGTCAAACACCTCGCGCTCCATCGCGCTGAAATCGGGGCCTTCCTCTTCAGTCAAATCAGGCTTTCGCCTTTTGGGCAGCTGCCCATTTTTCCAGCCAGTGGATGTCGTAGTCGCCGGTCAGAATGTCCGGCTCCTGCAGCAGCTTTTGGAAAAGCGGGATGGTGGTGTCCACGCCGCCGACAACCGTTTCGCCCAGAGCGCGCTTGAGGCGGGCCAGAGCTTCCTCGCGGTCGCGGCCATGCACGATCAGCTTGCCGATCAGGCTGTCGTAGTACGGCGGGATCGAATAGCCCGAGAAGATCGCGCTATCGAGACGCACACCCAGACCACCCGGTGCGTGGAAGTCGGTGACCGTGCCCGGCGACGGGGTGAAGGTCTCTGCGTTTTCGGCGTTGATACGCACTTCGATCGCGTGACCCTTGAACTCGACATTTTCCTGAGTGAACGACAGCGGCAGGCCCGCAGCGATGCGGATCTGTTCGCGCACAAGGTCCACACCGGTGATCATTTCGGTGACCGGGTGTTCGACCTGCAGGCGGGTGTTCATCTCGATGAAGAAGAACTCGCCGTCTTCCCACAGGAACTCGATGGTGCCGACGCCCAGATAGCCGATGGCGGCAATGGCCTTGTTGACCACTTCACCGATCTTCTTGCGACCCTCTGCCGACAGGGCAGGGGACGGGGCTTCTTCCAGAACCTTCTGGTGGCGGCGCTGTAGCGAGCAGTCACGTTCACCGAGGTGGACCACATTACCGTGGCTGTCAGCGATGACCTGAATCTCGATGTGGCGCGGCTTCTGGAGGTAGCGTTCCATATAGACGGCACCGTTACCGAAGGCGGCCAGCGCCTCGGACTGTGCGGTCTGGACAGCTTCGACCAGATCGTCGGCGGTCATGGCGACCTTCATGCCGCGACCGCCACCACCAGCGGCGGCCTTGACGATCAGCGGGAAGCCGATGGTCTTGGACGCCTCGATGGCCTGTTCGACGGTCTCGACTTCGCCGTCAGAGCCCGGAACGACAGGGATGCCGGCATCCTTGACGGTCTGTTTGGCGGTGATCTTGTCGCCCATCACGCGGATGTGGTCCGGCTTGGGACCGATGAAGGTCATGCCGTGGGCTTCGATGATCTCTGCGAAGCGGGCGTTTTCCGACAGGAAGCCGTAACCCGGGTGGATCGCCTGCGCGCCGGTGATTTCGGCAGCAGCAATGATCTGCGGGATGTTCAGATACGACTTGGCAGCCGGAGCCGGACCAATGCAGACGCTCTCGTCGGCCAGACGCACCCACATGGCACCGCGGTCGGCTTCCGAGTGGATGGCCACCGTCGAGATGCCCATTTCCTTACAGGCGCGATGCACCCGAAGGGCGATTTCGCCGCGGTTGGCGATGAGAACCTTGGTAAACATGGTCAGACTCAGGCTTCCAGAACGACCAGAGCTTCACCGAACTCGACCGGCTGTGCGTCGCCGACGAGGATTTCAGCCACAACGCCATCGCGCGGAGCGGTGATCGGGTTCATGGTCTTCATGGCTTCGACGATCAGCAGGGTCTGGCCCTTCTTGACCTTGGCACCCACGGTGATGAAGGCGTCAGCGCCCGGAGCCGGTTGCAGGTAGGCGGTGCCAACCATCGGCGATTTCACTTCTTCACCCGAACGGGCAGCCGGAGCCGCAGCGGCCGGGGCAGCGGCAGCAGCCGGAGCGGCCGGAGCAGCCACCGGAGCCGCAGCGTATTGGACCGGAGCCGCAGCGACAGTCACTTCGCGCTTCACCTTGATCTTCAGGTCGTCTTTTTCGACTTCGATCTCGGTCAGTTCGGTCTCGTTCAGGATGTTGGCGAGGGCGCGGACCAGTTCGGCGTCGATAGCGGTGTGTTTGTCGGACATGTGTGTCTTCTTCTCTTAAACTTAGCCGTATGCCCTTAGGCGCGACGGATGAGGTTCAAGGCCGCCTTGACGGCCAGTTCATACCCTTGGGTGCCAAGGCCGGCGATCACACCGGTGGCGGCCAGGGAAACATAGGAATGGTGCCGGAAGTCCTCGCGCGCGGCGGGGTTGGACAGGTGGCACTCGATGATCGGGATAGATAGGGTTTTCAGCGCGTCCAGCAACGCCACAGAGGTGTGGGTAAAGGCAGCAGGATTGATGATCAGAGCCGAGGCTTCCTTGCGGGCCTCCTGAATCCAATCGACCAACTGGCCTTCGTGGTTGGACTGGCGGAAAACGACACGTGCGTCTCCGGCGGCGGTCTCACAGCGCTTCTGCACATCTGCGAGGGTTTCGCGTCCATAGATTTCCGGCTCACGCTCTCCGAGGAGATTGAGGTTCGGACCGTTCAGGACATAGAGGACAGGCGCTTCGGGCATTCGCTCTTGTTTGATGGCACGCATGACACGCGCGGAGTCGTGGACTTTCTAGCCTGATCCGGTGGGCTACGCCAAGCATTCGCGAAAATTCTTGACGTAAGGTCACTCCAAGGTCCTGTGAAACAGGCCTTTGAGTGGCAGAAAGGTCGTGAACGTCCCTTCAGAAGCCCAGATGGCCCCTAACCGTGACCACGCAATGGCCGCCTACATGAATAATCCCGTTTATGTCTGATGATAGTTTGATGTGACCATCACGACCGACGAAACGGCCTTGGCGTGAAGTGTATGACCACTGGCTTTGGCCTAGTTGGCAATAGTGTCTTCGGTATGCTGCGACGGCACCATTTCCGCTGCCGCATACGGGGTCTTCAGGAACGCCATCGTTAAACGCAAAAGAGCGTACTTCTATGCTGCCGTCGTCATAGCGGGCGAAGAGTGAGACACCTGTCAGGTCGTTCTGCGCCTCCACACGCCCCGCAGCGAGTGGGTTGGCAACCAGATTAGCGATGGTTTCAACGCTTTCGACCTCGGCAATGCCCCATGTGATCCCAACATCAACCGAAGCAAAGGGCAGGTCGGTCAGTTGTATCGAATAGGCCGCGGCCAGATCGGCCTTAGCCTCTTCCGAAAGCGGTCGGATTTTAGCCTGCGGGAGTTGCAGCACGAAGGTCGAGGATGCTTCATCGACTGTGATGTCGATCAGACCGGCCTTGCACTGCTGAACCAGTTTTCCGTCACGCGGTAGGTGAAGTCCGGCCTCAACAATGGCGCGAGCGCTGCCTAGCGTCGGGTGTCCTGCAAAGGCTAGTTCCGATGCTGGCGTGAAGATACGCAGGCGATAATCGGCTGCCGCATCAGTCGCGGGCAGGACAAAAGTCGTTTCTGACAGATTGGTCCAGCGGGCGATTGCCTGCATCTGCTCGTCGCCCAGGCCCTCGGCGTCGAGAATGACGGCCACCGGATTGCCCATAAGCGGCGTATCCGAAAAGGCATCGACGACCCAGTAACGACGCATACTGTCTTCTCCATTCCGACAACGACTGTCCCGCATCGAGCGCTACGCCTCGTGGATAGGTGACGCAAGATTGAGTTGCGGCGCGCATCGGCCCATATTCCCAACTGACTGGCTGGCCCTTCAGGGTGGGCTGATGACTGGAGCGAAGACTTGCGTATCGAAGTGAACGGGCAGGGGCGTGAAACCGCCGCCACCACTGTGCTTGGCCTGATCGAGGAGCTGTCGCTTGACCCGCGCAAGGTGGCGGTCGAGCGGAACCTCGAAATCGTGCCGCGTTCGCTTCACGGTTCCACCGAACTGGCCGAGGGCGACAAGATCGAACTGGTGCAGTTTGTCGGCGGCGGTTGATATGAAAATGGCCAGCGTTTTCACGCTGGCCTTTGTTTTTAGGGCTGGTGGCTGTTCTTAATATCGGGCCGTCAGCTGGATGCCGAAAGTGCGGGGCATATTGAAGTTGCCATAGTCACCGAAGGTCGGACGATTGGACGGATCGCGGCGATAAACGAAGGTCTTGTCCAGCAGGTTGCGGGACCAGACGGCGACTTCCAGTTGTGGGCCACCCGGATTTGTCGCGATATCGGCCAGTGCCAGACGGCCATTGACGATAAACGACGCGTCGTTCTTCACATCGAACTGTTCGAAGCTGTAGCTGGCATCCGCATAGTTGGCGTCGATGTGGGCTTTGAAGGTCGCGCCCATCAGCGGGGATTCCCAGTCTGCTGCGAAGTTGGCGGTGTTCTCGGGTGTATAGGCGATAAAGACCTTCTGTATCTTGCCCGTGAAGGGGTTGGCCGTATCCGGCACTTGGGCGTCGGTATACGCATAGGCCGCCGACAGACGCAGGTTCTCGGTGGCCTGGAACTGGCCTTCAAGCTCAAGGCCACGGATCTTGGTCGTGCCCGGCGCATTGACGGTTTCGAGGGTGTTGCGGGTACCGGTGATCAGGCTGAAGTCCAGCTGGCTGTCGCTGCGGTCCATGGCATAGATGGCGGCATTCAGGCGGACGCGGTTGTTGAACAGGTCACTCTTGACGCCCAGTTCATAGGCCTCGACCTCTTCGGGATCGAACGATCTGTAGGTCAGTGAGCGGGATGACGCGCCGCCTGCACGATAGCCGGTCGAGTATTTCGCATAAACGTTGACCTGTTCGGACGCATCGTAGGACAGGGTCACAAGCGGGTCGAAGCGATTGACCGACGAGGCAAAGTGCAGCTCGCCCTTCACGCCGTTAACGACAGGCAGGTCGTTGTTGACGATTTCCAGCGTGCCGTCCTTGTCGTCCCACGTATAGCGACCGCCGACCGTCAGATGCAGGGCATTGTTCAGGATATCCGGCGTCCATGTGGCCTGACCGTAGATCGCCTTGGATTCAGAATGGGCGGTCGAGGCGCGGTCGATGAAGCGCGAACCGCGCAGCGTCGGGGTCGGGTCGAGGATGGTGTAGCCTGTGCCGTCGGCGTTCCACTGGTTGGTCGTCGGGGTGGCGGCATCGTCCGAGACCGTTTCCTTGAAATAGTAGAGACCGCCGACGTAGTTGATGCGGTCACCGACCGATCCAAGCACCTGTAGTTCCTGACTGAACTGGTGCTGCCAGAAACCGGCCAGAGAATAGCGGCTGAACTTGCCATTCGGACCCACGACCGGCGGGCGGTGGGCACCGCCGATATTGTCCCACTGGTCCACATCCAGATCGCGGTAGGCGGTGATGGAACGGACTTCCAGATTGTCGTTGGGCTGCCACGACAGGTGCAGGTCCATGCCGCGCGTGTTGTTGATGGTCCACTGTTGCAGAACGCCGATGTCGGCCAGCTTCATCCGCTCCTTGCCCTCGACTTCAACAAGCGGCGAGAGATCGCGGATGCTGCCGGACGGGATCGAGGTCGATGTGAAGGGCACGACCGGAAGGTTGAAATAGTTGAAGTTCAGCAGCTGGCTGTAGAACGGGGTGTTCTTGTCCTTGCTGATGTCGGCGGCAAGGGTGGCAGTAAAGGTTTCTGACGGGGTCCAGCGGACCTGGGCGCGCATGCCGCGTCGGTCGTATTCGCCAAAGCCCTGTTCACCCGAGATACGGTTCTTCGTCACCGGACCTTGAACCGAGATAATCCCGTCGAGTTTGACCGCGAAATCGCCAAAGGCGGGCATATCGACGTGGAGCTCGGAGTTATAGGAGCCGAGGTTGCCCACGCCCGCGACCGCGCGCATGCCGAACTCTCCGGTCGGCTTCTTGGTCACCAGCGACAGGGCACCGCCTTCGGTGTTCCGCCCGAACAGCGTACCTTGCGGACCTTTCAGAACCTCGATGCGGTCAATATCCAGCAGGGCGGCGGCCAGACCGTGCTGACGGGCCAGATATACGCCGTCGATATAGACACCCACGCCCTGCTCACGTGCGGGCTGGTTCGCATCGTTGGGAACAATGCCGCGAATGCCTACGGTGAGCGCGGACTGGCGCGCTTCAAAGGTCGTGATGCGCAGACCCGGCACACTACCGTCCGACAGGTCCATGAGGCTCTGGACGTTGCGGTTGGTCAGGTCTTCGGAGTTGGCGACCGTAATCGAGATCGGGGTGTCCTGCAGATTGGTTTCGCGCTTGGTCGCGGTCACCACGACCTCGCCAAGGCTGGTCGGGGATTGATCGACCTCGATGTTGTCAGGTGTCTCGGTATTGGCGAAGGCGGGCGATGCCATTGCGGCAAGAATAGCCGCACCGGTCATGAGGCGTAGGCGAAGGCGGTCGCGAGTTTGCATTTGGTGGATCCCCTTTGATCGGGCATCCGGCTAACCCTGATCTGTGACGCAGGGTTGGACGTTTGAACAAACTTGAATGCAGGTCCGGTGTCGGATTTTACTCAAATGCGAGGTGCACGGATCAAGCCGAACCTTGTGCGTCTCTGGCATAATTTGTGACGTGAAAGCCGCTGCGGGATGACCTAAAGAACATCCATGACCGAATCCGCACCTCGTACCGATAGCTGGACCGTCGCTGGTCGCACCTTCAACTC
>JAEZHG010000070.1 GCA_023436945.1 Pseudomonadota bacterium
GCATGGCCCTGCACGGCGGTGTCATTCCTTACGGCGGCACCTTCATGGTGTTCTCGGACTATAGCCGTCCGGCGATCCGTCTGGCCGCTCTGATGGGCACCCGCGTTGTGCACGTCCTGACCCACGACTCGATCGGTCTGGGCGAAGACGGCCCGACCCACCAGCCGGTTGAGCATCTGGCTGCGCTTCGCGCCATCTCGAACCTGCTGGTCTTCCGTCCGGCAGATACGGTCGAGGCTCTGGAATGCTGGCAGGTCGCACTCCAGCACAAGACCACCCCTTCGGCCCTGTGCCTGTCGCGTCAGAAGACCCCTGCTGTCCGCACCACGGACGCTGGCGAGAACCTGTCGCGCAAGGGTGCCTATGAGCTGAAGGCCGCCAATGGCGAAGCCAAGGTCAGTCTGTTCGCCACCGGCACCGAGGTCGCCATCGCCCTGAAGGCCGCCGAGAAGCTGGAAGTCGAAGGCATCGCCACCCGCGTGGTCTCGGTCCCGTCGTTCGAACTGTTCGCCCAACAACCGAAGGCCTACCAAGACGCCGTCATCGCCCGTGGCACCGTCCGCGTGGCTGTGGAAGCCGGTCTGGAACAAGGCTGGATGCGCTTCATCGGTGAAGACGGTGCCTTCGTCGGCATGACCGGCTTTGGTGCCTCGGCTCCGGCTGAAGTGCTTTACGAAAAGTTCGGCATCACCGCTGACGGCGTTGTCGAAGCCGCCAAGGCACGCCTGTAATCAGGCGCAAGGGGTGACGTGACCCCTGATCCGTAGTGATATGGCGGCCTCGTAAAAGGAGGCCGCCATGTTACGGATACTCACGCTCGCTGCCTGTCTGGTTATCGCTCCGGCCAGCGCATTGGCGCAGACCTCGGAACCCGCCCCACTCTCTCCCGCACCGACATCCGATGGAACCATCTCCATCACCCTTGCGTCGGATGTGATGGATAAGGTGCGAGAGGTGAATGTGCTGCTGCCGCGTGGCTATGAAACCGGCTCACAGCGCTATCCGGTTATCTATCTGCTGGATGGTGGCGTTTCCCAGGACTGGCCGACCTATAGCGTTCGCATCCGCGAGGCCATTGACAGCGGAACGGTCCGCCCCGCCATCCTCGTGGGCATTGCCACCGAAGATCGCCAGAATGAACTGACCGCACGCTCGACCGACCGCCGGATCATTCGCCAGTGGCCCAATCACGGGCAGTCAGATCGCTTTCGTCGCTTTATCGAGACAGAGGTAAAGCCCGCTATCGAGAGCCGTTATCGCACCAATGGCGATGATGCAGTCATCGGAGAATCCGCAGCGGCGCTGTTTATCGTCGAAGCCTTTCTGCGCCAGCCGACTCTGTTCGACCGCTATCTGGCCGTCAGTCCCAGCCTGTGGTGGGACCGCGAAAGCCTTTCCAAAAATGCCGCAGCCTTGTTGGCTTCCCACCCCGAGGGCGAGCGCCAACTGCTGCTGACCATCGGTGACGAAGGCGGTCAGATGCAATCCGGTATGGACCGTCTGGTTCAGGCTTTGCGAAATAACCCGCCAAAGGGGCTGGTGTGGGAATACGAACCGCGCCATTCGGAGACCCATTCTACCGTCTTTGCGGCCTCGGCGATTGATTTCCTCAGCCGGGCCTATCCCGTTCAGGAGCCTGTTTCCCAGTGAACCAACCTTTCCGTCTTGGCACCCCGCTTTCGGACAGCGCCGTACGCGTCATGCTGTTGGGCTCTGGTGAGCTGGGTAAGGAAGTGGCCATCGAGTTGCAGCGACTGGGGGCCGAGGTGGTCGCCGTGGACCGCTATGCCAATGCGCCCGCCATGCAGGTGGCCCACCGCAGCCACGTCATACCGATGACCGATCCGCAGGTGTTGAACGGCCTGATCATGGCCGAGGCCCCGCACATCATCGTGCCGGAGATCGAAGCCATCGCCACCGACGCGCTGGCCTTCATCGAAGAGGCTGGTCTGGCCAAGGTGGTGCCGACCGCCCGCGCGACGCAACTGACCATGAACCGCGAGGGCATCCGTCGTCTGGCCGCCGAGGAACTGGGCGTGCCGACCAGCGCCTACGCCTTTGCCTCGAGTGCCGAGGAGCTGGCGGCGGGAGCCGAGAAAGTTGGCTTCCCATGCTTTGTGAAGCCGGTCATGTCCTCCTCGGGCAAGGGCCAGTCCTACGTCGAGAGCGCCGACCAGATCGAGGCGGCATGGAACTATGCCGAGGAATCCGGTCGTGTGGCGGGCGGCAAGGTCATCGTGGAAGGCCGCATTGATTTCGACTTCGAGATCACTCTTCTGACCGTCCGTTCGCGCGATATGGATGGCATCACCCGCACCGACTTCTGCGCCCCCATCGGCCACCGTCAGGTCAAGGGTGACTATGTCGAAAGCTGGCAGCCGCAAGCCATGACCGAGGCCGCGCTGAACTCCGCACAGGACATCGCCGCCAAGGTCACCGATGCATTGGGCGGCTGGGGCGTGTTCGGCGTCGAACTGTTCGTGAAGGGCGATCAGGTCTGGTTCTCGGAAGTGTCCCCGCGCCCGCACGATACGGGTCTAGTGACGCTGGGTAGCCAGCAGCAGAGCGAGTTTGCGCTGCACGCCCGCGCGATCCTCGGCCTTCCGGTCGATGTGACCCTGCGCGAGCCTGCCGCCAGCGCCGTCATCTATGGCGGTATGGAAGCGGTGGGCATCGCATTTGAAGGCGTGGCCGAGGCTCTGGCCGTGCCGACATCGGAACTGCGTCTGTTCGGTAAACCGGAAAGCTTCGAGCGTCGCCGTATGGGCGTGGCCGTGGCTCGCGGTGCCAACACCGACGAGGCCCGCGCCCGCGCAACTGAGGCTGCGCAAAAAGTGAAACCAGTCAAAGCTTAAGACAGTCGATATTCGACCTTAGTCGCGCAATCAAAGACACGTGGTTGCGCGACGCCCATTTTGGGGTTCAGTCTGCCTCCCGCAAGACCGCTTTTCAGGCGGCGCGGGAGGAGAGGTACAGTGGGTAAGCTAAAAACAGGCCTCATATTCGGGGCCATCGCCATAGTGGGCGCGATATCCATCGGGGTATTGGCCCTGCATAAGGGCGAAAGCATCAGTGCCGTATGGATGGTGACCGCCGCCCTGTGCGTCTACGCCATCGCCTATCGCTTCTATGCCAAGTTCCTAGCGTGGAAGGTGCTGAAGCTGGAAGCCAGCCGCCCGACGCCCGCCGTGCGTCACAATGACGGGCTGGATTACGTCCCCACTCCCAAAAACGTTCTCTTCGGCCACCATTTTGCGGCGATTGCGGGGGCTGGTCCTCTGGTCGGTCCGGTGCTGGCGGCGCAGATGGGCTATCTGCCTGGTATGCTGTGGATCCTGATTGGCGTGGTGATTGCCGGTGCCGTTCAGGACATGCTGGTGCTGTTCATGTCCACGCGCCGCGACGGCAAGTCGCTGGGCGACATGATCCGCACCGAAATGGGCCCGATCCCCGGTATCATCGCCCAAATCGGGGTGTTGATGATTATGGTCATCATCCTCGCCGTGCTGGCGCTGGTGGTGGTCAAGGCGCTGGCAGAAAGCCCGTGGGGCACCTTCACGGTCGCGGCGACCATTCCGATTGCCATCTTCATGGGCCTCTATACCCGTTACCTGCGCCCCGGTCGTGTGGGCGAGGTGTCGGTGATTGGCGTCTTCCTACTGATCGGCTCGATCATTCTGGGCGGTCAGGTGGCCTACCATCCCTATTGGGGTCCGGCCTTCACCTTCTCGGGCACCATCCTAGCCATCGCCATGATGGTCTATGGTTTTGTGGCGGCGGTTATTCCGGTCTGGCTGTTGCTGGCCCCGCGTGACTATCTGTCGACCTTCCTGAAGATCGGCGCGATTGCGGCTCTGGCTGTCGGTATACTGATCGTCCGGCCTGATCTGCAGATGCCCGCCATCACCCAGTTCATTGATGGCTCGGGTCCGGTGTTCTCGGGGGCTCTTTTCCCGTTCCTGTTCATCACCATCGCCTGTGGCGCAGTCTCGGGCTTCCACGCCCTGATCGCGTCAGGCACCACGCCGAAACTGCTGGAGAACGAGAACCAGATTCCGCTCATCGGCTATGGCGCGATGCTGTGTGAAAGCTTCGTGGCGGTGATGGCGCTGATCGCAGCCTGTGTGCTCGATCCCGCGGTCTATTTCGTGATGAACAGCCCCACGGCGGTCATCGGTGACAATGTCACCTCGGCGGCTGCGGCAGTGGCTCAATGGGGCTTCCACATTACGCCTGCTGACCTTGAGCAACTGGCCAAGGATGTCGGCGAACATTCGATCCTGTCGCGCGCGGGCGGTGCCCCGACCCTCGCCGTCGGCATGGCGCATATCCTGTCCAGCGTCATCGGCGGCAAGGCGATGATGAGCTTCTGGTATCACTTCGCCATTCTGTTCGAGGCCCTGTTCATCCTGACGACTGTGGATGCGGGCACCCGCGTCTGCCGCTTCATGATCCAGGACCTGCTGGGTGTGGCCGTGCCTAAGATGCGCAACACCCAAAGCTGGACCGGCAACCTTGTGGCCACGGCCCTGACCGTCAGCCTGTGGGGTTACTTCCTCTATGCCGGCGTGGTTGATCCGCTTGGCGGTATCAACAGCTTGTGGC